>CAMWQQ010000140.1 GCA_947176455.1 uncultured Odoribacter sp.
GGATACCGCTTTTCCGATAAAAATGTTGTACTTTAGCAGAGCAAACAGATATATTAATTTTTAATAGATAAAACTATGGCTATTGCAGTTAATGATTCTAATTTTGAGGAAATTGTTCTGAAATCAGAACAACCGGTATTGGTAGATTTCTGGGCAGAATGGTGCGGACCATGCAAAATGATGCTCCCTATCGTGGAAGAAATTTCCAAAGAGTTTGAAGGCAAACTTACCGTGGCAAAAGTTGACGTGGACAGCAGCCAGGGAACGGCGGCAAAATTCGGCATCCGAAACATTCCGACCATCCTGTTCTTCAAGGGAGGCGCAGTTGTCGACAAACAAGTAGGCGCAGTGCCCAAGGCCTCTTTGGTTGGCAAAATCGAAAAACTCCTCTAATCGGAGCCATATAACGATGAGGATGTGTCAAAACGTCTTGACGCATCCTCATTTCCATATCCGCACTTACCCCATTCGCACATGAATTCCCTGGAAGAAATAGTACAATACGGTCAATTCGACAACCTTGAATTCATCGCCTCCCAGATTGTAGCCGGATTCATCACCGGACTACACCGGAGTCCCTATCACGGTTTCTCGGTTGAATTTGCAGAACACCGGGTCTACAACACGGGCGAATCGACCAAGCACGTGGATTGGAAATTATATGCCAGAACAGAGAAATTGTTTGTCAAGCAATACGAAGAGGAAACCAACCTCCGCTCTTATCTCGTGCTGGACACCTCTTCTTCCATGTTATTTCCTTATCAGTCGGAACAAGTCTCCAAACTTCATTTTTCCGTGTATTGCGCGGCTGCCCTCATCCACCTGCTCCGGAAACAACGGGACGCCTCCGGATTGTGTCTGTTCGGGGACAAGATAGAAACGCTGACCGATGCCAAATTGAACAGCACGCACATCCAGATGTTGTATGCCCATCTGCAAGGCTTACTGCAAAAAGACGCCATACCGCTCAACAAGCCGACTTCCACGGCAGAAGTCTTGCACCAATTGGCAGACACCATTCACAAACGGTCGCTGGTCGTCATCTTCACGGACATGTTTTCAAACGGCAATCGGGAAGAGCTGTTTTCCGCCCTGCAACACTTGAGGTACAACAAACACGAAATCATTCTCTTCCATGTGAAAGACAAACGAATGGAGGAGAATTTTGAATTTTCCAACCGTCCCCACATTTTCGTAGACTTGGAAAGCGGTCGGGAAATCAAATTTTCACCGAATGAAATCCGGGAAACTTACAAACGGCAAATCGCCGATTTCTATCAGGAGCTGAAACTGCGTTGCGGACAATTTCAGATTGACTTCGTCGAAGCCGACATCAACGAAGGTTTTCAAAACGTACTGCTTCCCTATCTGCTCAAACGCTCCAAATTGTATTGACCAAACATCATTTCCATCGCTGTTTCCTCTTCTTCAGGAAACAGACAGGAAATCCGGTCCAACATCCGAATCACGGAATCCCGCACCACCACGAACCGCGACATATTGTCCTCGCTGACCGGCTTTTTCGGTTGGGATTTTATCGTCAATGGATTTATCGGCTTACCGTTCTCATACACGCGAAAATCCAAATGCGGACCAGTGGCGACACCGGTGGCGCCTACATAACCGATAACCTCCTTCTGCTTGACGGTAGAACCCACTTTTATCCCCTTGGCAAAACGGGACAGGTGCATATAAACCGTGGTATAGACACTGTTGTGTCTCACTTTCAGATAATTGCCACCACCATTTGCTTCATACCCCTTGGCAATGACCTTGCCGTTGCCGATGGCATACACCGGAGTTCCCGCAGGAGCGGCATAATCCACCCCGTGGTGAGGTCTGTATTTTTTCAACACCGGATGAAAACGACTGTTTGAGAAACGGGAAGATATCCGGAAAAAATCCAAAGGAGCCTTTAAAAACGCCCCTTCCAGGCTGTTCCCCTTTTCATTGTAATAAAGCGTCTCCCCGTCCTGCTCGAAAGGTATCGCATAATACGTACTATCGTTGTGCCGGAAAGAGGCTCCCAGCACATTGAAATTCAGCAGGCGGTTTTCGTCCACATACTCCTGTTCATAGACCACCCGAAACTTGTCCTGTTTCTGTACACCGAAGAAATCAATGGTCCAACCGAAAATATTGGCAAAGACCACCGCCAACTGAGGGTCTGCATTTTGTTTCTGCATAGCCACCCACAGAGACGACTCCACCTCCCCGCAAATCTCTTTTCGTCGCCACTCCACCGGATTGTATCCCCGGCTCACCTGATAATCCCCTCTCAAATCAAAAACGACATAAGATTTAGGGTCTTCCTCGTAAACAAAAAAAGCCGTTTCCGGGATGCTGTCCTTCGTGGAAAAAACGGCATAAGCCTGACCGCTTTTAATCTTGCGCACGTCAAACACCTCCTTGGATTTTTCCGTCAACCGAAACACTTCATTCACGGAAAGACGGTGTTTCCCGAGAATCACGGACAAACTCTGGGCTGGCTTTACGATGCCATAGTCCACGTCATAGTCATCGACAGGTATTCCGTATTTATAAACGATTTCATTTACCTCAACCGAATCGGTCACTTCCACCTCGTCCAATGGCTCCGTATGCCGGTCTTTCGGCATAAAAATCACCACCAGCAAAATCATCCCCAATGCGGAGGAAAAAATAATCTGCCTCTTTTTTGTCATACCCGAACCATTAAAATGCCTCCGGCTTCGAATCGGTCTTCCTTTGTCTGATTTTCCAAACGGCAAACCAAATGACAGCAACGACAACACATACCAGTCCAACGCTATAAGATACCGTCTGCGACAAGCCGAAACCCTCCGGCGCGATACACAGGTAGGTCGAACACACGCACGTCATAAACAAGGCAGGAATCAAGGTAATCCAATAATTTTTGCCAGCAACCGCCAGATACACGGTTATCGCCCACAAAGTGAAAACCGAAAGCGTCTGATTGGACCAGGCGAAATACCGCCAAATCCGGTCAAACCCCGCCGTATCCTGCAGACTGTACAACAGAAGCCCGATAGCAACCAAAAACATCGGTATGCAAATGTACAATCGCCGCTGAATACTTTTCTGTTCCATTTTCATAAAATCCGCCACAATCAGCCGGGCAGACCGGAATGCCGTATCTCCGGAAGTAATGGGTGCGGCAATGACTCCCAGTATGGCAAGGATGCCACCCACCGTACCCAACCAGCTTTTGGTAATGGCATCCACAATGACGGAAGCATTGCTTTCCGCCATACCGTTCTCCCGATAAAAATAGGTAGCGGCAGCTGCCCAAATCAAAGCGACAATACCTTCGGTTATCATGGCACCGTAAAACACCGGACGTCCATACGTCTCGCTTTTCATACAACGCGCCATCATCGGAGACTGCGTAGCATGAAAGCCCGAAATGGCTCCACAGGCAATGCTGACAAACATGATAGGGAAAATCGGCAAATCCGCCGCACCGGGATGCGTGTTCTGCATCCCCTCCCACAATTCCGGCAAATCCGGATGATTCACATACAGCATGACCAAGATTCCCCCTGCCATAAACAACAAAGCAATGGCAAAAAGCGGGTAAATCTTGCCGATAATTTTATCAACCGGTAGCAAAGTTGCCAAGATATAATAAACAAACACCACGATAATCCAGAAGGTCACGTCCATGTAACCGGGCGTCAGCTTTGCCAGCAAGCCTGCCGGACCGGCAACAAAGACGGCGCCCACAAGCACCATTAACACGACGGTAAAGGCACGCATGACCTGCTTCGTCGTCATCCCCAAATAACGACCGATGATTTCCGGCAAACTTTCTCCTCCGTACCGAATGGACAGCATCCCGGAAAAATAATCATGCACCGCACCCGCCAGCACGCTTCCCAAAACAATCCACAAATAAGAGGCAGTTCCGAACTTCGCCCCCATGATAGCACCGAAAATCGGTCCCAAGCCGGCAATGTTCAGGAATTGAATCATAAAAATCTTCCAGGAAGGCAGTGGCATATAATCCACGCCATCCGCTTTAGTCAACGCCGGCGTCGCCCGTTTCGCATCCGGTCCGAATATCCGTTCCACATAACGCCCGTAAACAAAATACCCGACAATCAATGCCAGCAAACAAATGGTAAATGAATACATTTTCAGTTAAATTATTTAGCCGTTAAACACCTTGCTTTATTTCCTTCTTCTTTTTTCAGTCGCTTTCCTGCTCTCCTTCTTTTTGGCTTTTTTCGTCCGTTTTTGGATTTCAGCATCCATTTTCCGGGCATTCCGGGCTTTCCTTCCCTCGGATTTCCGACCTGATTTAACCGCCGGTCCCTTGTACTCCCTCTCCAACTCAAAAGTCAACTGTCTGGTAATCAAGTTGGCTTTCACCACCCGAATCGTCACCTGGTCGCCCAACCGATAAATTCGGTGATGATACCTACCGACAATGCAGTAATTCTTCTCGTCATACTCATATACATCGTCGTCCAAATCCGCCATAAACACCAGTCCCTCGCATTTCGAATCTTCCAACTCCACGTAAAAGCCCCACTGCGTGACCCCCGAAATGGTGCCGTCAAACACCTGTCCGACCCGGTCGGTCATAAATTCCACCTGCTTGTATTTGATAGAGGCACGCTCGGCATTGGCCGCCACCTGTTCCATGCTGGACGAATGCTTGCAATACTCCTCGAATTTTTCCTTGTTGACAGAACGCCCGTTGTCCAAATAACGTTGCAAAAGCCGATGCACCATCACATCCGGATAACGGCGAATCGGAGAGGTAAAATGGGTATAGTAGTCAAAAGCCAGTCCGTAATGGCCAATGTTTTCCGTGGAATAAGCGGCTTTCGCCATAGTCCGGACTGCCAGCGTTTCAATCACGTTCTGTTCCGGTCTGTCTTTCACTTTCTGCATCAGACTGTTCATGGAAGCGGTCAAAGCCTTTTGGCTTCCGGTCTTCACCCCATACCCGAATCTGCCAATGAAGCGATTGAAATCCTCCAGTTTCTCCGGCATCGGCTGTTCATGGATACGATAGACAAACACAGGTGCCTTTTTTCCTGCCACGGGTTTTCCGATGCGCTCCGCCACCTTTTTGTTCGCCAGCAACATAAACTCTTCTATCAGCTTGTTCGCCTCCTTGGAACACTTGAAATAAACGCCTTCTGGATGTCCTTTCTCGTCCAACCTGAACTTTACTTCCGTCCGGTCGAAATCAATGGCACCGGATTCGAACCGTTCTTTTCTCATCTTTTGGGCAAGCCCGTTCAACAGCAAAATTTCCTCTTTACAATCCCCCTCGGCTCCCTCAATGATTGCCTGCGCCTCTTCGTAAGTAAAACGCCTATCCGAACGGATTACCGTGCGTCCGAACCA
>CAMWQQ010000141.1 GCA_947176455.1 uncultured Odoribacter sp.
GTATATGGAGAGCCTGTCGCTATCTATGCTCAGGATTTCACGGTTGCCGGTGGTTCGTTGGGACTGATGCATGCCCGTAAAATCACCAAAATCATGGACCATGCCATTAAGATGCGTATGCCGATTATTGGAATCAACGATTCCGGCGGTGCGCGTATTCAGGAAGGTGTGGATTCGCTGGCAGGTTACGGAGAAATTTTCTACCGCAACACCCAGGCTTCTGGAGTTATTCCCCAGTTGTCCGTCATCCTCGGCCCGTGTGCTGGTGGAGCCGTTTATTCTCCGGCTTTGACGGACTTCGTATTTGTGGTGGACAACATTTCCAAGATGTTCATTACCGGTCCGGAAGTGGTAAAGACGGTGCTGGGAGAAGAGGTGAGCATGGAAGATTTGGGCGGAGCCCGCGTTCATGCTTGCGTGAGCGGTAATGCGCATTTCTTCGCATTGACTGAGCAGGAGTGTTTCGAGCAAATCAAGAAGTTGCTGACCTTTATTCCTTGGAACAATCAGCGTAAGGCAAAGGCATTCCCTGCCAAGGCGCCCAAGGCTGAGTACAATATTGAAAAAATCCTGCCTGCCGACCCGACACAGCCGTATGACGTGCGGGACATCATCAAGGCGGTTGCCGATGACTCCGACTTCTTTGAAGTGCAGGAGAATTTTGCCCAGAATATTGTTGTGGGCTTCGGTCGTATAGACGGTGAAACCATCGGGTTCGTAGCCAATCAGCCGCTGGTACTGGCAGGTGTATTGGATTGCGATTCCGCTGACAAGGCTGGACGCTTTATCCGTTTCTGTGACGCATTCAACATTCCGTTGGTCACTTTTGAGGACATGCCGGGTTATTTGCCGGGAGTAGAGCAGGAATACATGGGCGTTATCCGTCACGGTGCCAAGGTGCTGTACGCATATAGCGAAGCGACGGTGCCCAAGGTAACGGTTATCCTGCGCAAGGCATACGGCGGTGGTTACATTGCCATGAACTCCCGTCACCTGAAGGCTGACTTTATGTTTGCCTGGCCGACTGCGGAAATTGCCGTTATGGGACCTGAAGGCGCAGCCAACATCATCTTCCGCAAAGAAATCAAGGAAGCAGCCGACCCGAAAGAAATGCACAAGCAGAAGGTTGCCGAATATCGCGAGAAATTTGCCAATCCTTATGTTGCCGCTTCCAAGGGATATATTGATTCTGTCATTGAACCGGCAGAGACTCGCTTGTTGTTGAAGCACTCCATTGAAGTGTCCGGCAACAAGACGGAGATGACTCCGGCTAAAAAACATGGAATACCTCCATTCTGATGCTGAAGTCCGTAAGGTCTACGGACTTTGAGAACTTTATGATTGATGAATTTAAAAGGAGGAAAAATGGCTGAAAAATTTGAAACCTTTACGCTGAACGGCGTGGAATACAAGACCCGGCTTACCCAGAAATGGATAAATCGGAAAAAATGGGAAGAACCGAATCCGTATTTGTTGCATTCCCATATTCCGGGGACGATTATGGAGATAGAGGTGAAAGAAGGGCAGAAAGTCAAAGAAGGAGATTCGTTGCTGATTCTTCAGGCGATGAAGATGAACAATAAACTGACTGCTCCCTTTTCCGGAAAGATAAAGAAAATCAATGTCAGCGTCGGGGACAAAATCCCCAAGGGGGCATTGATGATTGAAATGGAAGAAGCTGAGTAAAGACGGCTTTTAAAATGCTGGTGTGCTAATGTGTTGATGCGCTATCTCATGTTAACACATCAGCGTTTTTATATCGTATTGTCATGAGTTTTTTTGTTGCTCAGAACATTATTAAGAATTACGCCGGCCACCGGGCATTGGACGACGTGTCCATTGAAATTCCGCAAGGTGCGGTGTATGGTTTGTTGGGACCCAACGGGGCGGGAAAAACCTCGTTGATTCGGATTATTACCCAGATTACCGGACCCGATTCCGGGAAACTGTTTTTCAAGGGGCGACCCTTGGTGCCCGAGGACATGAATCGTATCGGCTATCTGCCGGAGGAACGCGGGCTCTACAAGAAAATGAAGGTCGGCGAACAGGCGGTTTACCTGGCACGCCTGAAAGGGATGAGTAGACGCGATGCCATACGGCAGTTGAAAGCCTGGTTTGAAAAGTTTGGCATTCAGGAGTGGTGGGAGCGGAAAGTGGAAGAGCTTTCCAAAGGAATGGCGCAGAAAGTGCAGTTCATTACGACCGTGCTTCACGAACCTGAAATGCTGATATTCGATGAACCTTTCAGCGGTTTCGATCCGATTAATGTCGAATTGCTGAAAAAAGAGATTCTGGCATTGCGGGAGAAGGGAACCACGATTATTTTTTCAACCCACAACATGGCTTCTGTCGAGGAAATTTGTAGCCATATCGCTTTGATTAATAAATCCCGGAAGATTATCGAAGGACCGATAAATCAAATCCGGAATAAATATGCCAATAACACCTATCGGCTGATTTGCAAGCCTGTCACCGGCATGGAGTTTCGACAGCTGGTCGGTCCGGAATATGAAATCTTGTCGGATAAGTCGGAAGACGGACTGCATGAGGTTGTCTTGCAATGTTTGGAAGATTGTCCGGCAAATGCTTTATTGCGTCGTTTGCTGGATGATGCGGAGGTGATTTCCTATCAGCAGATCATTCCTGGCATGAACGATATATTTATCAAGTTGGTGAAAGAAGGCAACATCATCCTGAACGAATAATGGATTTGAAAATGAATAAGACGCTTATCATTATCGGGCGAGAGTTTAGTACACGGGTGCGTAAAAAAAGTTTTCTGGTGTTGACGCTCGTCGTTCCTGTTCTTATGGCTGGTTTCTACGCTTTTTTGATGTGGATGTTGCTGAAAGATGATACGCAGGAGCGGAAAATAGCGGTCATTAACCGTTCGGAGTTGCAATCTCCTTTGGAGCGGATAAACAATACCGTATTTGAGTATGTGGATACCGTTGTTGCGGAAGAGGAGGTCTCGGATTTTTTGAAACAGAGCGATTATTATGCCGTAGTTTGGATATCCGAGGCGGTCATGGAGCAACCGGAGGTTCCAGTGTATTCTTTTTCGCAGGTTCCGATGGAGCTGAAAAATGAAATAGCCTCCCAGTTGCGAAAGATGATTGAGGACATAAAAAGGGCGACGGTCATTGAGGAAGCCCAGGTGCCGGAATTGGAGGAGAAGTTGGCGGCGAGTCAGACGCCGGTGCAAGTCCGGACGCTGAAAGTTTCCGAAGAAACCGGCGAAGCGAAGGAGAGTTCTTCGGAAATCGCTTCCGCCTTGGGAGTCATTGCCGGCATGGTCATTTATTTATTCATTTTTATGTACGCCTCTCAGGTGATGAAGGGAGTCATCGAAGAAAAGACGAACCGGATTATCGAAGTGTTGGTTTCTTCCGTCAAGCCTTTCCAGTTTCTGTTGGGTAAAATCGTTGGAGTCGCCGCGGTCGGATTGGTGCAGTTTCTCATTTGGGTTGTTTGCGGGGTTGTACTGATTGTGGCCATGCAAGCTTTTTTCTTGCCTGGCTTGGATTTGGATGCCTTGCGGCAGGCAGGAAGCACTTTTTCCGATATTGGAGGAACCCAGCTGACCGGCGAGCAGTTGGCTATCGTACAAAAACTGGCGATGACCATAGAGCCGTTTTTTATGCTGAAGTTTTTGGCGGCTTTCTTGTTTTATTTTATCGGAGGTTATCTGCTGTACGCCTCTTTGTTTGCGGCAATCGGTGCGGCGGTCGACAACGAAACCGATTCCCAGCAGTTTCTGACGCCTTTGTCCATTGTGCTTGTCCTCGGGCTTTACATTGGTTTTGCCGCCATGAAGAGTCCGGAATCGCCCTTGGTATTCTGGAGTTCCCTGATTCCGTTTACTTCTCCCATCGTGATGTTGGTCCGGATGCCGTTTGGGGTGCCGGGGTGGGAGTTGCTTTGTTCCCTGTTGTTATTGGTGGCTTCATTTATTTTCTTCACGTGGCTCTCCGGTCGCATTTATCGCGTGGGAATTTTGATGTATGGAAAGAAAGTGACCTGGAAAGAACTTTACAAATGGTTGAAATACTGATTTGTTATACATTGAGGTTTGAGTTTGTTTGCTGAATCATGAACGGGAAAAAGAAGGAAAAATTGTTTATGCGGGATTTTTTCCGGAAAGTAGGCAAGGCGATTTACGATTATGCCTTGATTGAAGAGGGGGACAGGATTCTGGTGGGGGTGTCCGGAGGAAAGGACTCGTTGGCATTGCTGGAGGTACTGGCTTTGAGGGCGCGTGACCCCAAACAGCATTATACGGTCGTGGCGGCTCACATTACTGTCGCAGACGTGGCTTATGAGGTGGATGCGGATTATATCAGGGCATTTTGCGAGCGCCTGGGGGTTGAACTGATACAGCGTGAAATCAGCACGGCAGTAAATGAGGGCTCGAACAAGCCGGTTTGTTTCGTCTGTTCCTGGAATCGCCGAAAGACCTTGTTTGAGATTGCCAAGGAACAAAAATGCAACAAATTGGCCTTGGGACATCATCGGGACGATGCGGTGGAAAGTTTGTTGATGAGCATGATGTTTAACGGGACGATTGCCAGTATGCCCCCGAAATTATCCATGTTCGAAGGCGCTTTTACCTTGATTCGTCCGTTGATTTATCTGACCAACGATGAAACCCGAATGTATGCCGCCTTTCGGGAGTTCAGGAAACAGAAAAAGAGTTGTCCCCACGAACGGGCGACCAACCGGACGGTTGTGGCGGAGATTATCCGGCAAATGGAAACTGCCTCTCCCCATGTGAGAGGCAATTTGTTTGTGGCAATGAAAAATATCCAGTCGGAGTACTTGCCTTAAAAACAGCTGGTGAAACCTGGATATTCAGATATTTTTCAGCGCTTTTTCGTAATCCGGTTCCTGCGAGATTTCCGGGACGAGTTCCGTGTATTTGACTATCCCTTTCTCGTCGATGATGACCACGGCGCGGGCGAGTAGTCCGGCGAGCGGTCCGTCTGTCATGTTTACCCCGTAATCGTCACCGAAAGAGGCATTGCGGAAAGCGGACAGACCCGTTACGTTTTGAATGCCTTCCGTGGTGCAAAAACGCCCGTGGGCGAAAGGCAGGTCCTTGGAAATGGCGAGAACGACCGTATTGTCCATTTTGGCAGCCAGTTCGTTGAACTTGCGGACAGACGTGGCGCATACCGCCGTGTCTAAGCTGGGAAAGATGTTTAAGATGACTTTTTTCCCTTGCAGACTGCTTAAGGTCAGTTCGTTCAGGTCGCTTTTTACCAAAGTGAAATCTTTGGCTTGTTCACCGATTTGCGGAAAATCTCCTTTTACATGCACGGTGTTTCCTTTGAATGCTACTGTTTTCATGG
>CAMWQQ010000142.1 GCA_947176455.1 uncultured Odoribacter sp.
TCGACAAGGTTGTGATTTGCTCTCAAATTAGTATCTTTGAACTATTGGAAACAACTGAAACGTTCGATGCGATGCTTTCGCAAAGGTTGTGATTTGCTCTCAAATTAGTATCTTTGAACTATTGGAAACAACTCTGCCGATTATCCAGGATGAGTTCGATAAGTTGTGATTTGCTCTCAAATTAGTATCTTTGAACTATTGGAAACAACACCGATCGCATTTTTTTCCAACCATTGCTGGTTGTGATTTGCTCTCAAATTAGTATCTTTGAACTATTGGAAACAACACATGGAAGCGCAGTACCGCCAAGCAATAGTTGTGATTTGCTCTCAAATTAGTATCTTTGAACTATTGGAAACAACCAGGAAGATTTAAATATGGCTGGTGATAGGTTGTGATTTGCTCTCAAATTAGTATCTTTGAACTATTGGAAACAACCCAATAGCATTCTTTTCAAGCCACTGCTGGTTGTGATTTGCTCTCAAATTAGTATCTTTGAACTATTGGAAACAACAACATTTAAAAGGTCACGAGACCAAACGCGTTGTGATTTGCTCTCAAATTAGTATCTTTGAACTATTGGAAACAACCCACCAAGGAATTGCGTACGGTCAAGAGAAGTTGTGATTTGCTCTCAAATTAGTATCTTTGAACTATTGGAAACAACGCATTATATGCTAAAACAGGTAATATAGAAGTTGTGATTTGCTCTCAAATTAGTATCTTTGAACTATTGGAAACAACTCTCGAAATTTCTTTGAACGGAATCCGGCAGTTGTGATTTGCTCTCAAATTAGTATCTTTGAACTATTGGAAACAACCATCACGATTATGAAGATTACGAGAAGAAAGTTGTGATTTGCTCTCAAATTAGTATCTTTGAACTATTGGAAACAACTGTATCTGCCCTACAGATTGTATTCCAATAATTTACACGAGCAATTAGAAAAGAAAAAAGTAGTTTGTTTTCAATGATAAATCCCGTCTTTCAACGGGATTTATTTTTTCTAGAACAACTCTAATTGTTGATTGGGGGTATTTACACTTTGCATCTTTTTTCCATAAAAAAGTTCTATTGCCCCAAATTGTTTATCCGTAATACATAATATCCCAACCTGTCCAAAATCAGGAAGAAAAGCTTTGACCCTTTTTATATGCACATCTGCATTTTCGCTACTTGCACAATGGCGGACGTAAATAGAAAATTGGAACATCGTAAATCCGTCTCTCTGCAGATTTTTTCTAAAATCAGCATAAGCCTTCTTGTCTTTCTTTGTTTCTGTTGGCAAATCAAAAAAGACAAGTATCCACATAACACGATATTCACTAAAGCGGTCCATTACCGTTCAGGATAAACAATGCGTCGAAGTTCTCCGCTAAAACATTTATACAATGAAGCCGTCGTTTGTCCCACCGCTATCATCAAAGGACTGCGTTTCCCTCCTATTACGACTTCCAGTGTCGGAATCGTAAGCAAGCGTGCTTTAACCTCCTTTGTCAGTTCTAAATTCTCGCCATATTCCTGCACCAGACTAAACACCAGTTCATCCACATAAGGACGATAAGGCTCCATAATGTCATCTGCCAAACAATAAGCGTTGTAGCGATTGTGATGATGAATTCCCAAAGTGGGAAGCAATCCGCTTGTTACCAATCCCCGCGCCACGACTGCACGAAGAATTGCATATCCATAATTCAATAGGTTGTTAGGAGGAATCCCCTCTCTGTCACGAGTAAAACCTTTAATGTCCGCAAACAGATTCTTCCAATAATAAGCAGCTGCCCGTGCTTCCAAATTGTCCGAATCACCACTACGCACATCAGTAGCCCATACACGCATACATTTTACCTCTTCTGCCATACAATCTTTGAGCACTGACGCTTGATTATTAATTTTCGCCTGAATGGTTTGTTGCCAAAGTTGTTTTTTCAACGGCAACGAAGCATCCAATTGTTCTCGGAAACGTTCATTCTGTGTGGTATTCCCACAAAGAGGAAGCAACAACCCCACCGGCATACTCTTACTATCGCAAGTAATAACAGCACAATTGTTTTCAATCAAAGCCTCCAATACCCCGGAAGTAACAGTGATCTGTTTATTATCCAGCACCACCACCCCGATGTCTTCTATCGGTTTGGTGACTTCCGCCTGTTTTTTGAATGATTCCGGCAAATCCTCCACTTTTTCCACTCCGGGCAATTTGATAACCAATTGAGCATTTCGAAGCGACAAATAAACCGGATTCCCAAAGTAAAGCGTTTTCTTTATCATTGCTTGATTGTTTATAAATAATCAATATTCTCCGACCGCAACAATCTGACCGATGTGATTAACACGAACTTTAACAATCTCATTAAGAATAGACAAACTTTTTATATTTTTAAATGCAATATCTTTAAGTTCGTTATAATCTTTAACAGAAGTTTCCAAGTGATGTCTAAACACATATTCTCTCACTATTGAATTACCATATATACATTTCGAAAACTTCTGCACCCTAAACAGATTCGGACTTATCTCACCGTAATTATTCTCATCCAACAAATCCACCTCTTTGGGATTAAAGCCGGTCTTTTCATTGGGAAACACGAAATACTCATTTTGCTTCATACTGAAAAGGAACTGCCAGCCTTCGCTTGCCTTATAAGCCTTATCAATAACAGGCAGACCCAAATTTGCTCTTGTCACTGCCTCAAAGAAAGAAACTACTACCTCTTCTAATTCATATTTAGGATTACCATTTTCATCCATTGCGACTTGCCCGCTCTTATCTACGGAAGGTCTGCGATAAACCGCCACGTGATGATTATTGCCTGTATTGATAAAATCCACTGGAATCTCTTTGCCATTCTCATCCAACATAATACGCCCCTCCTTATCCTTTTTCACATGCAACGGCTGTGCATTGCTGATTCCCAAAATAGCAACCCGTTTTATGGATATACCTTTCTCTTTATTCAACCAAATCGGATTTTCATCCAAATTAACAAATGCTTTCTTCGGGTCATTGCCATAGGCCTGCAAGCGTTCTTCCAATATTTTCTTAATACGCCCATCCACCACTTTCTCAACACTTAAATCTGGAGTAATATCCTTGCGAACCGTATAAATTGTTTCAAGTATTACAGTCTTTACCTTATCCGGCACTTTCTTCGTTTGCTCCTTATCCAACCAAAGCGGTCGTTTGTCCAATGAGTTTTTGCCCGTAAACGCCTTCTTCGGGTCATTCCCATTTTCCTGCAAACGCCCCAGTAAAGCCTCCCGATACACCTGCTTAGCCACAGTAGCTATTTTCACTTCATCAAAAGAAGCATTCACCTTTTCCTCCTTGGTTTGATATCGCTTGCTACTGCCATAAACGGTCTCCTTGTGCAGTTGTCCGCGTGGCGTCTGCTGTATCTTTTTATTCAACCCTCCCTCTTTCTTGGTGATGTTCACATTATTCGTAACAACCTTATTCTTCGCTTTTATCGAAATCAACGTATTCTCCAAATGCCTTTTGGCTTCCGTGCGAAACTCATTCAAAGGGAGCGGTGCAATAGCCCTGCCATCCGAGAAATACTTATTCTTCAGCATATACTCGGTTGCATTGGGATTCAAACTGGCATTCTTATTGTTGAAATACTGAATAAAGGCATCTTTGGTAAATGCCACGGTCAAAGCATCCATAGCATGGTGGCGATGGTCATTACGCTTTGTCCAGTCTCGAATCCTGCCTATCTTTCTCCCGTCCCTGTCTTCGAAATAGTCAACCAATCCCTGTGCCTTATACTTCTCCCAATTCAATTCTTTCATCATATCGACCAATTGCCAGTCTTCACGCAATTTGTCGGTAATGGAACCGGTCGTGGCAACAACCCGCCGACAAATGGTATTCAGCATCTCCAACGCCTGTCTGGCTATATATTGGGTATTCCGAAGGTCTCTGTCAATAAAGCCGTCCGGAATATCCTGGGCAGACATTTTCAGTTTGTTCAACTTGGCTTTCGAAGTTTCAGATTTAAACGTCTCCTCAACACGTTTCAAATAACGGTCCAAACTATTCTCACCACCGCTCTCGCCATATTTTTCCTTCACAAAATCATAAGCTGTCTTATTTCCTTTCTCTCTGTTTATACTACTAGTTTCGAGTGTCTTATTCGAAAAGCCATCATCAAACAATCGCGCCTGCGGAATGATATGTTCTATTTCAAATTCTTTGCTGAACAGTTTTTCTCTCGAAATATAAGTATTCGAGTAAAGGGTTTTATAACCATTCGGTTTCAATTCCTCATACAACTTATAGCGCAATATGTCATTGCGACTGACATAAGACAAACCAAACTCCGCCTGTAACTCCTTTTTTATCCTTTCATTCACCTTTGTGGTGTCGGCAATGGCTTTACTGCTCTTTTCCCTCTCCTTGGCATTCTTTTTCAAGTCACGTGCCAATTCCACACGAATCTCGTCCGGTTTTCCATAGGCATCGATGATTGCGTTCACCACATTCACCATTTGATTCAGAATTTTCTCCACCACAGGATTGCGTAAACTATTTCTTGGGAGAAGTTCCAATTTGTCTTTTAACACCTTATTCATAATCTCTTCCTTGGTCAAGGATGATTTTGAATGCCTGTATCCCGCATATTCACAAGCTACATCATAAGCATTGCCAGCTTTCAAATAAGGCAGAATCTTATGGATAGCCTTTGCACTCAAACTGCCGTAATCGTCTTGAAAACTGACATTTGCCAATACCGTCGCATAAGACTTGTCAAAACTATCAGGATTTATGATTTTCTGAATCTTTTCAATCAGACGACCGCTTCCCGTCGGCGTATTATCGCCCTCAAAAGAATACAACAGATGCCAAAGTTTATAATAAGGCTGTTTGTCGAGTTCCTTATCTGAATTGAAATCCAATACCTCCGTATTCCAATGAAGCGCTGTGAAAATAGTCTTTATATACTCAATGATATCTTCAGCCGAAGACTTAAAATCCACAGGGTTATGCCCGGACATCTCGATAATCTTACTATACGCCTCAACCAACTCATGCCCTGTTCTGTTGCCGTCAATTGTTTTGAAATTCAAATCCAATTCCTTAGGATTGTCAAACAGCAGTTTCAACACCTCCGCTTTTGTCATCTCGTTGCGAACGAAAAGTTCTTTGGCAAGCAACTCCTTTTCTTCCTGCATCAACGGTCGACGACCATTCAGTTCCAGCGGGTCTGCCTCCTCTCCAAAATCATCAAATAAAACAGGCTCATCCTGTTTCTTTTTTCGCTTACCCTTCTTCCCTGCAACGGTCACTTCGATATTATTCAATATCTGACAAATTTTCAACTCCTGAAACAAAGCAGAAGAACG
>CAMWQQ010000143.1 GCA_947176455.1 uncultured Odoribacter sp.
TGGTGCATCTATGAGTGCCATTTGGGCAGTCCGTTCTCTGGGTATTGATCCGGCTACGGGAGATGAAATCTTCTTGACAAAAGATGGGGAGACGACAACGGAATGGAATGCCGAAGATCAGGTGGTTTGTGGCGACGCCATGCCCAAATGTTCGGGTTCCTTCGGAGTGAATATGGATTACCGGGGAATTTTCCTGAATCTGTCTTTCTATTATCAATTCGGTGGTCAGATTTTCAATCAGACGCTGGTTGACCGGGTTGAGAATGCCAATGTCGGGTTGAATGTGGACAAGCGGATTTACGATTCTGTTTGGAAAAAACCGGGCGACCGAGTTGTTTTTTCTTATCAGCCCTACAAAGTGACGAAACCTACTTCTCGTTTTATACAGGATTTGAACGAATTGCGTTTGTCATCCTTGAACGTGGGATATGATTTCCGGCATTGTGATTTCTTGAAGAGGAGCCGGCTGCAACAATTAAAAGCCAGTTTCTATATGGATGACGTCTTCCGGGCTTCTACCGTGAAAACAGAACGCGGGTTGACTTATCCGTTTGCACGTACTTTTTCGTTCTCTTTACAAGCAACCTTTTAATTGATGAAAAAATGATACGAATACACAAAATAAAAAATATACTTGGCATTTTGTTCTTTTCCCTGCTGAGTGTTTCCTGTCAGGAATGGCTGGATGTCAGTCCGAGTACGGAAGTAAAGTATGACGACCTGTTCAGTTACAAGAACGGTTTCAAAGACCAATTGACAGGAGTGTACACCGCTTTATGCGCGGAAGAGCTTTACGGTGCTCATCTCAGTTTCGGAATGTTGGACGCTTTGGGACAACAATATTACTGGCTGCAGGAATCCGGGGCTTATTATTGGCTGCATCGTTATGTTTATGACAATTCGAAAAGTCAAGGCGTGATCAGCGACATTTGGAACAATATGTATAACGCTATCGCCAATGTGAATATTCTATTGCAGGGCATAGAAGACCACCGGGGAGTTCTTGCAGATGACGAAGAAAAAATTTACGAAGGGGAAGCTTATGCGTTGCGTGCTTTTCTGCATTTCGATTTGCTGCGTCTGTTTGGCAAAAGTTATGTGGCGGGTGCCGGTGAAAAGGCGATTCCTTATGTCAGCAAGATTTCGAAACAGGTGCCCCCGTTATCTACGGTTTCTGAAGTGCTTGATTCAGTCATTATGGACTTGGAAAAAGCGGCCTATTTATTGGAAAATGACCCTGTCAGAACCGGAGAAGCGACAACTTCGTTTTTGGGAACCCGGAGTTTCCATTTCAACTATTATGCCGTCCGGGCTTTGCTGGCGCGAGTTTACTTGTATAAGAACGATAAAGTCAATGCGCTGAAGAATGCGACCGTGGTCATCCTCTCCCACAAATATCCGTGGGTAGGGAAAAGCCAGGTGGCAACGACGACCCGTGAAAGTCGTGACGGAATCTTTCTGCCGGAATGTATTTTTATGTTGAATAATACGAAATTGGAGACGATAACGGAAAAATACTTGAAAGAAAGTAAGAATAATGATGGTAATTTGCTTGTTTCTTGGAATGCGGTGATTGACGAAATTTTTGAAAGTTCGTTGTATGGCGGTACTGACTGGCGGTATATTTATTATTTTGAACCGATTTCTTGGTCTTGGGGCAATTCGAAATTATGGCAAGTCTCTTCCGCTTACAATAACCGACAGCCGTTGATTCGGATTAGCGAAATGTATTTGATCGCTGCTGAATGTGCCGGTTCAAAGAAGGAAGCCCTTGAATATTTCAATACCTTGCGTCAACACAGGGGTTTTGCGGTCGCTGATGATCTTAAAGAAGATACGACTGATGAGCAGTTGCAAGCAGCTATTGCTAAAGAGTATCAAAAAGAATTTATAGGTGAGGGACAATGGTTCTTTTATAGCAAGCGTACCGACCAGGAAACGCCATCCGATATATTCGTACCTGTACCTTTCAGCAAAGATTATTATGTGCTTCCGATGCCTGACCAGGAAGTAGAATATGGAAATAGAAATTAATGAAAAAGGTTATGAAGAAACATTTTATATATAGATACGGCCTGTTGCTATCTGTTCTGATGGCGATAGGATGTGGCAGTTGTCAGATAGACGATAATTATGTGCAATACGACGCCGAATATGCCTCATTGCGTTTTATTTATCCGGCAAGGGGAAATGACAGCATCGTCTATTCTTTTGCATTGCGTCCTGACAAACAGGAAGATGTCGTGGAAATACCCTTTAAACTTGTCGGTCTGGCAGTTGGCCAAGCCCGGAAAATTGGAGTGGAAGTGGTAAAAGAAGAAACGACGGCAAAAGAAAACGACCATTTTGTGATTGAGACAAGTGAACTTCCGGCGGATTCGATAAAAGGAGTTTTAATCATAAAGGTAAAGAAGACTCCGGAGTTGGAGGATCACAATCTGGTAGCCACTTTCCGGCTTTGTGACAATGAAAATTTCGCAGCGGCTCCCATTCATGAGAATACCTATAAGATTGTGTTGACCAATCGTTTGACAAGACCGACAGGTTGGCCTTTCGGAGAATATAGTCGCATAAAGCATCAATTTGTCATCCAGACTCTGGGAATTGGCACCGACTATGATCAGTGGAACGTTTCAGAAGGCATTTATTACAGGAGTATAATGATAAATGCTTTATATGAATACAACAAGGCACACCCGGGAGAACCGATGATTGATGAAAACGGTTTGGTGATAACCTTCTAAATGGATAATCAATGATAAAAGAATAGCATTATGAAAAAGTTCATATATTTATTTTTTCTCCTTCCCCTTATGCTAAATCTGGCAGCCTGCTATGATGATCAGGGGAATTATGACTACACGGATTTACCCGATGTTGCCATAAAAATGCAAGATACGCTATATGTCACTCAATTCAAGACGTTGGAACTTACGG
The DNA here is from genome assembly GCA_947176455.1 of uncultured Odoribacter sp. Taxonomy (GTDB): domain Bacteria; phylum Bacteroidota; class Bacteroidia; order Bacteroidales; family Marinifilaceae; genus Odoribacter. The sequence continues at coordinate 2,938 of CAMWQQ010000143.1, forward strand.
CAGATGTGGATTTGGATGGTGCTCCGGAAAGCGACTATGAATACAGTTGGCGGATCTGGTCCAACGGCGTTGCTGGAACCTATGCACAAAAAGAGATCGGAAATGGCAAGCATCTGACACATGAAGTGATTGAAACTCCCGGTTCTTATACGTTGCTGCTAACTGCGACCAATAAGAAAACGGAAGTGAAGACCTACAAGCAAATTCGCTTGACGGTGCAGGGTGCCATTACTGAGGGCTGGATGGTTTTACAGGAAAAAGAAGGCAAGACGGATTTTGATTTAATCATGAGTCCCTATTTCTCCAATCGGGTGGAAAATGACGAGATTTTGCACAATGTGTACGAGACCGCCAATGGAGAAACTTTGGAGGGACGTGGTGTGGCCATCAGTGGCTATTTCTGCATCGGAAGATATCAAGATGTGGTTGTGTTTACGGATAAGGGCGGCGCTCGCTTGTCGGCAATCACCATGCAGAAAACATTTGATGTGTCAACGCTGGTGCGAGACATATCGTCCTGGAAACCGGAAAGGTATATTTTCTGGCACTATTACTGGAGTCCCGGAAGGTTTGGTTATGAGGCTGTCGTGTCAAACGGTCGTTTTTATATATACAATACATACGGTACTGATTTTACCACTTATACGGAACCGATTCTGGAAAACGGAATGACTTATAAGGCATCGCCTTACGCCCCGACTTGGTTTGATTATTATAATGGTATTCTTTATGACGAAATCGGTGGACGTTTCCTGGTAGTTGAGAAGAATACATGGATTTTGAGAGAATTGGCAACCCCAGAAGAACTGCTCAATTTGGGAAATATGCATGCCAGTCTTCGCTATATGGAACACGGATACCGTAATTTCGAATACGGATTATTCGAGGATTGGGATACGAAAGAACTGACTCTGTGCGCATTCAATTTTGACGTAAAGAACAATATCGTTAAGGGAAAATACTCGGCAGACAATTGTCCGGAACTGAAGGATGCGAAATATTTTGCAGTAGGTGCGCTAGGCCCCGTCTTTTTATATGCTACCGACCGGAATATTTACCGTTATGATTACACAGGGACAAACGCCGGAGAGAAACTTTACACTTTGGCTAAGGCGGATGAGAAAATAACGGGAATGAAGATATTCAAGCCCTGTATCGATCGTTTTATTACGAGTCATCCCTACAACAATAAAGTGCTGATTCTTTCCACTTACAACGAAAGCAAGAAAGAAGGGAAAATTTATATGTACTATATCAATGAGGCGAACGGAACAATCGATATCGCTTCGGAAAAAGTATTCGAAGGTTTCGGGGAAATCCTGGATATGGCATATAATTATCCGAAATATTGAAATGCGTAGGAGTTTGAAAATAGGCTTTGTGCTTTCCTGCTGTTTTTTGTGGGGGGCACAAGCCTTATCCCAAGTAAAAGTCTGTTTCGACGCCGCTTTCGGGCAAGAGGAAGTTCGGGTCAGGTTTCGGGAACAAGCTTATTCGGTGAAATTGGACGAATCAGGCGTGGGGTGGATAATGGTTCCGGATTCTCTGGCTTCCGGATATGCCGTGTTGTATGGTCCTCGCAACGTTTTGCCGTTTTATCTTGTACCGGGACAATGGCAGGAAATTACTCAACTGAGCGGACAAGAGGTTAAATTTGCCGGGGCGGCTAAAGCGATTAATATATATTTGAACAGTCCGTTTTTGCAGGATCGAAATTCGGAATATGAAAAGAGTGAAGAAGAATTTTTGAAAGACTGGGCTTTGCTTCCCGGGAGATTGCTCGCTCATCTTGATTCCTTGCCCTTGCCGGCAGATTTCAAGAAATCGGAGCGTAAACGGCTCTATTATGCGGCTTGTCATTCATTATTGAATTACCCCCTGTTTCATACCAGATTGTTGCGCCTGAAAAGTTTTTCTCCCGGAGAAAATTATTACCGGAAAGTGGCAGAATTGCTTCAGGAGGATTCTTCGGCTGATGAGTTTTGGGAATATCGCAAGTTGTTCAGGGATGGCATACAATTGCTGGGAGAAAGGGAAGAAATAGGTAAACCCTTGGACAAGTTGAGGTATAAGCTGGATTATATATGCAATAACCTCAAGGATGAAGACTTGGCGAGTTATTTGGTTGACGATATGATATCTGAACATATCAGGTATTTCGGCTCAGAAGACTTGGAAGAGTTTTTGCCCGTTTATCGGGAAAAGGTTAAAGATGAGAAACGCAAGGCGGCATTTTTCCGGTCGTATGAACAATATTCCTGCCTGGAGAAAGGTAGAAAGGCTCCTTCTTTTTCCCTTCTGGACAAAGAAGGCAAGCGGAGGAATTTATCTGAGTGGTTGGGGAATTACGTTTATATTGATGTCTGGGCGACTTGGTGCGGACCC
>CAMWQQ010000144.1 GCA_947176455.1 uncultured Odoribacter sp.
GCTTTTAACGTTCCACTCCGCAATTTTTTCCGGGAATCGCAAATTCTCCGACTAACTCAAGGAAGCAGATTATAGCTTAAACATATTTTTTCTTGGAAACTGAATAAATATATAAAAATCAATTCAAAATAGCTCAGTACGCCCACATTCTTCTCTCGGTGAAATCCCGATGAAGATTCGGAGCGGAAAAAACGGCAAAACATTTCATCATTTCCTATTATTTTCCCTATCTTCGCAAAAATTTTCAATGAACATGTTCAAGCTGATTGTACTGATATGTATGCTTCCGGTCGGGCTTTACGCCAACCAACCGGATTCCGTGGCTACCTCCATGCGCTATGACATCATGGAAGAGCTCCAAGCCCATACGGGCAAAGGAGAAGTGCGCATTCACGGCGACCAGTCCATTCACAACCTGTTGCAATGGCACATCCGCCTGAATGAACAAAAGAAAACCTTTTCAGGCTACCGCATCCAAATTTATTCAGCAAATTCATTCGGTTGCAACATCGACGAATTAAAAGAAATCAGGGACAAATTTGAAAAAAACTTTCAAACCATTCCCGCCTACTTGACATACTTCAATCCGGATTTCAAAATCCGGACGGGCAACTACCATTCTCGGCTGGAAAGCATTCCCGACCTCTACAAAATCCGCAAGCTGTATCCTACCAGCTATCCGGTCAAGATGGACATCGCCCTGGAAGAACTGAAACGCATCCCCATGCAGGACCTCCTCCAGTCAGAAGAGGATGACGAATTTGAAGAAATTGAAGAGGTAGACTACAACGAATACTAAAACCCCGTTTTTACTACCATTCATCCCGGAACCCCCGAAGAAGCGTGTGAAGTTCCTCTTGTGTCCGGGCATACAATTCCCGGGTGGCATCGCTGTCCGCATCAAAGGGACGATGTTGCAATACCTTGTTCAGCTTCTCCACTTTCTTCATCCGGCTCTGCGTTTCCAGGCTTATGTAGTTGTCCTTGAACCTTTCCCAGACATATTCAACCCCCTGAGGAGATAAATGCAACATGTCTTCCCCGTAGAAACGATAATCCCGCAACTCGTCCATCACGATTTCATAGGAAGGAAAGTAAGATACCTGTTCATAGCGCTCCTGCAAGCGATTGACTGCCAATAACAACACCGCCTTGCTCAACTGGTTTCCGTGGGCACCGTCTTTCCAATGCCGCACCGGACTCACCGTGAACACCACTTGCATATTCGGATTCACCTCCCGCAACCGGTCCAACAAATCCGCATACCCCCGAACAATCTCCTCCACCTCCAAACGGAAACGCTCAAAGTCGGAAGCCGGAAAGCGGTGACAATTGGACACCACCTGCCCCGTGCTGCGGAAACAGTACACCCACGCCGTTCCCCAGGTTATCACCAGCACATTCGTCATCTTCAAGTGGTTGCCCGCCGTTTCCAGACGACTGTTGATTCGTTGCAAACACTGCTCGGACTGCGTAGCGGAAAAATCCCCGTGATGACTCAGACTGACCCATTTCCCGTTGTTCCGGAGCAAATCCGACTCCTCGAAACGCCTGCCCGCAAGCAACATATCCAAAGTCGAAGCCACCGAAAGCGGATTATAGACAATCCCGCAGGGGTTAATGTCCGTCTGAAACCCGAAATATTCCAGCTTCGCCCCGATGTTCTCGACAAAACAGGAACCCAACAGCATCATCCTTGTGGTGTATTCCACCTGAAAAGACGGCTTGTCTATTTTCACAACAGTCTGCAAATCCATGGTCGCAATTTTCTCCAAAAATAAGAATTTTCTATCTTTGCTCCACAAAACGTGTGTCATGAATTTTATCACCATTCTGTTTATTGCTATCGGATTATCCATGGACAGCCTTGCCGTCAGCATTACCGGTGGCATCTGCATGAAGCCCTTTTGTATGCGCCAATCGCTGAAAATGGCATTGGTCATGGGCATCTTTCAGGGAGGCATGACCTGGATGGGCTGGGCGCTCGGCATTCATTTCAGTTCGCTCATCACCGATTTCGACCACTGGATTGCTTTTATCCTATTGAGCTATCTTGGTGGTAAAATGGTTTACGAATCCTTTCAGAAAGAAGAAAAAGGCGCAATCACGTTTAGCAACAAAACCTTGCTCACCCTGGGAGTAGCCACCAGCATCGACGCTCTTGCCGTCGGTGTCAGTATGGCTTTTCTGCAACTTGACATCTGGCGACCCGCCAGCATCATCGCCTTGACCACCTTTTCCCTCTCTTTCGCCGGCGTTCTGTGCGGGTTTCGTTTCGGACGAATCAAAGGCCTCAATGCGGAATTGTTTGGTGGCATCATCTTAATAGCTATCGGATTGAAAATTCTGGCAGAACACACACTGATGAATTAATATATTATTTTTGCAGACGATTAAGCAAACGACATGGCAAAGAAATTCCACATAGAAACCTACGGATGCCAGATGAACGTGGCGGATAGCGAAGTGGTGGCGGCCATTCTGACCGACCGGGGATTCATACATACACCGGACAAAAACGAAGCGGACGTGATACTGGTCAACACCTGTTCCGTGCGTGAAAACGCCGAACAGCGGGTGCGAGGAAGAATCCAGGGATTCACGGAACTCCGGAAACACAATCCGCATCTGCTGATTGGCATCATGGGCTGTATGGCGGAACGACTGGGCGAGAAACTTTTTGAGGAAGAAAAGAACGTGAACATCGTCGTCGGACCGGATGCCTATATGGACCTGCCACTGTTGATTGAAAAAGCCGAAAAAGGCGAGAAAGCAATCAACACTCAACTGTCCGTCACGGAAACTTACGAAAACATCTGCCCCTCCCGGCTCGATGCAAGTACGATTTCCGGATTCGTATCCATCATGAGAGGATGTAACAATTTCTGCACCTACTGCATCGTACCCTATACCCGGGGGCGGGAACGGAGCCGCAGTCCCCATAGCATCATCAGCGAGGTGCTCGACCTGCAACGGCGAGACTACAAAGAAATCACACTGCTGGGACAAAACGTCAACTCCTACCTCTACAAGGACGAACAAAGCACAGTGAATTTTCCCGGTCTGCTGGAAATGGTAGCACGCACGGTGCCGGATATGCGCATCCGGTTCGCCACCTCTCATCCCAAGGACATGAGCGACGAAACCCTGGAAACCATTGCCCGCTGGAAAAACATCTGCCGGGCAATCCACCTTCCGGTACAATCGGGAAGCAACTCGGTGCTGAAAGACATGAACCGGAAATACACCCGGGAATGGTATTTGGACCGCATTGCGGCAATTCGCCGGATTATCCCGGATTGTGGCATATCCACCGACGTTTTTGTGGGTTTCCATAACGAAAGCGAAGAGGACTACCAACAGACCCTGAACCTGATGCAGGAGGTTGGTTTCGATCTCGCCTATATGTTCAAATATTCGGAACGTCCGGGCACCAAGGCATCCCAAAGCCTACCGGACAACGTGGACGAAGCCACCAAGGGACGCCGACTTCAAGAACTCATCGACCTGCAAACTCGCTGGTCGCTGGAAAGCAACCGCAAAGACATCGGCAAAGTGTTTGAAGTGCTGGTAGAGGGTGTTTCCAAGAAAAGTCCGGATGAAATGTTCGGACGCAGCAGTCAGAACAAGGTGATTGTCTTCCCCGCCCGGCAGATTCCGGTCGGCTCGTTTGTCCGCATCAAGGTCACGGACTGCACGTCGGCAACCCTGAAAGGGGAAATCTATTCAGAATAACCATATCCGTCCGCCATGCACCGCAAACTGCAAAACGAAGAACTGAACCGAATCAGCACCGAGGAGTTCAAACAAGCCGGCAAAACCCCGGTTGTCATCATCCTGGACAACATCCGCAGCCAAAACAACGTAGGCTCCGTATTCCGGACGTCGGACGCTTTCCGCATTGAAAAGATATACCTTTGCGGCATCACCTCCACCCCCGAAAACCGCGAGGTGCACAAAACCGCCCTCGGCGCCGAGGACGCTGTCGACTGGGAGTATGCCAAAGATACCCTGTCGGTTATCAATCAACTGAAAACCGAAGGTTACCAGGTGTTTGCCATCGAACAGGCGGAAAACACCACCTCCCTCGAAAATTTCCACATCGACCCGAACCGGAGATATGCCCTGATATTCGGAAACGAAGTGAAAGGAGTGCAACAGGAAGCCATCGACGCCTCCGACGGCTGCATCGAAATACCCCAATTCGGCACCAAACACTCCCTGAATATCTCCGTAACCGTCGGCATCGTCCTGTGGCAACTGACAGTCCCCCTGCTCAACACCCACCTTCACTCCACCACTCCCCGGCAAGCATGAAAAAAGCCATCAAAACCGCCCTGCAATACCTGATGGCAATCCTCATCTCTTTGCTGATAGCGATTGTTCTCCGACTGTTTGTCGTTGATTTCTACTCCATTCCCAGCGATTCGATGTCTCCCGCTATCGAGACGGGCGACTTCATTATGGTCAACAAATTGAGTTTCGGGGCAAGGATGTACAAAAACTTCGATTTCCTGAAAGACGGATCCGAACCGCCGACATGGCGGGTGAAAGGATTCGCTCCCATCAGGCACGGAGATATTCTGGTATTCAACTTCCCGTATGGCAAAAGTTTGAATAAAATCAGCATGCACCTCTCCCGCTTCTACGTGAAACGCTGTCTCGGACTGCCGGGAGACACCTTGCAAATCCGAGACGCCCATTACGAAATCAACGGCAAAAGAGGATTCGGAAATCTGGACGAGCAACAACAAATCGCAGAATACCAAGGAGAATTTCCACGAGGCATCTACCACACGATTCCTTTCGATCAACGAGTAAACTGGACCATCGTCAACATGGGACCGCTCTATATCCCCCGACAAGGCGACCGGATTCCACTGGACACCCTGGCTTGCCGACTATACCAGAAAATGATTGAATACGAAAGCGGACTCCATATCCGGGAAACCGAAGGCAAGGTGTATTGCCGGGACAGCCTGATAGCGCACTACACGTTCCGGAAAAACTGGTACTTCCTGGGAGGCGACCATATGTGGAACTCTCAGGATTCCCGCTACCTCGGACTGATTCCGGAAGAATTCATCGTAGGGAAAGCGGCCATGGTCCTGACTTCCAAAGACCCCGACACGGACAAGTATCAATGGCACAGATTTTTCAAACGCATCAAATAAAAACAGCAAAAACGACATCGGCTCGCAATTGCAACGTCCCCTGGCCATCACCATGATTAGCGGCATGAGCTTCGGCACCCTGGT
>CAMWQQ010000145.1 GCA_947176455.1 uncultured Odoribacter sp.
AGTGCAGGTCCCATAGCTCAGTTGGTTAGAGCACCTGACTCATAATCAGGGAGTCGTAGGTTCAAGCCCTACTGGGACCACTAATCTGAAGACCCAATTATCTGCAAACAAGATGATTGGGTTTTGTATTTAATGGCTTACAAAACGTAAATAAAAGCGGAGCGAGCATATTTTATAATTTTGATTATACGGGGACAGAGGAATGATTATTAAAAATGAAATGTCTTTTTCATTGGCATCAAGAGCACTAATTTATTTCTCAGGCAAAATGTCTGCAATCAAAAAATCTTTTTCAGTAAAAGTTGTTTCCGTAGCTACCATACATTTAATATGCGAGTCAACGGAGAAAAGGTGTTGATGTACTCTGATTGTGCCTATGGATTTTGTAATATTGGGCAGTAGCGGTTCATAGGGAGCTGGTAGAGTACCAGGAACCACCTGAACACTTGCTCTATTTTCAAAATAAGTCTGGTATTTGTTTTTAAAAATAGAGAATTGCGGAGATATTATGTAAGAACGTAATTCTGGCTGTATTTCAACAAAACAATTTATATACTTTGCAGCTACCATTCCTTTGTTTGTAAGAGATATTGTAATATCAGAGGTTTGCATCGGACGCGAGAACATATCGACCAAAGGCTGAACAGTGAGCGAAATCTCTATTTCAGGTTTATTTTGACGATTTATGATGTCTTTTAGTTCCCAATCATCCATTGGCGAGGATATGAAGTTGTATCTTTTATAGTATTTTTTATCCGGAGCTTGATGTGCTGTATTGCTTTGCGGAATATCAAGAATGAAAAACCAAGAGCCATCGTCAACGGTCAATTTGGTTATGACTATATCTTTTATTTTAGGAGTTATGTTTGAAGAGATTATTTGTTCCAGCCATTCTTTGGTCAATTTTGGGTCAGTTATTGAGGTGAGTTTGTCTGCCTTGCCCCGACAATCTTTATCTTTTGTTTCCTGAATACCGAATATAATTATTCCACCATTGGAGTTTGCCATGGCAGATATATCTTTCATTAGTTCTTCCTTATCCCGCGATCTTAATCTTGCACTGGAAAGAGCATCGGCATCTTTGAATTCTAATGTGTTGGTTTCCTCTTCGTGGTTATTAACCAGTTCCTTAAGATTTTCGATTGTCCATTTCATTGTCCAAAGTGATTTTATCTTTATGTAAAACAAAGGTAATGACTTTCCCCAATAAAACAATGGCAGGCCGTTTTGCTGGCGGTATGCAGACCAATCGGTCCAACAGTTGTCATGATTCATTGTTTTATTCTTTCATAACGATGAGTTTAATTTTGCCACTTTCCGCATCTTTTAGTATTGCTTTTATAAATTCGCGGGCATCGATGGATATGACTGTTGTCTGGTTTTCGCTTTCATGGGTATATTTTACTTCTTTTATTTTTACCGGTCCCCAGTAGGTCGTATCTATGTAGGCATCCTGAAAGCTAAATGTGAAGTCCGATTCTTCTTCAAATTTTTCCGGCAATTTCCTATCTAATTCATCAAGGGTTGTGATTGTCTGCCCTTTCCCGTCGCGGATTTGCCGGTCTTTAGTTCCTAACGGGATATGTGTTGCTTCGCTCCATCGGATGTGTGTGCGTCTGGGTGGCCAATTAAAGTTACTCATGAAATCAAGATTTTCTTTGTATTGCTGAAAATTCAGATTTTTAGCTTTTGTCCATTCTTCATCCACTAAAAATAAACAATGACGGATTTCTGCGTCGATATTTAATGTCGTTTCTCCTATGATTCCTTCTCCGTCATTGGGCGCTCTTAGTTCCATCAGGTTTATGCCGTAGTGAGAGGCGTATCTTTTTGCCCCTTCCTGATAACCTTTTTTTGTTACCATGATACCAGCAACGTTGTCTAAATCGATCAGAACGCCATAAAAATCCCGAACTCTTCCAAGAGGGACTGTGCTGTTGTAGTTTTTGCACTCTATGGCGACTTTATGACTAACTCCTTCTATTTCATATTCCCAATAAACATCTATCTGGTGTTTTTGTCCTGATTTTCCAGTCAGTTTGACGTCATGCTTAATTTCTGTCGTTTTGACTACATCAGCATCGAGCAATTTTTGATAGACTTCCCGGGTAAATTTTTCGTATTCAACGTTTGAGTTCATATGCTATGATTTTCATATAATGGGATCAAGGTAGTTATAATAATGAGAGAAAGAAGGGGATTAAAAATGAATTCTTTCGCCTTTGACAGGGGGAGTATGTGATTTTTTGTCTTTAAGGGTTTGGAGTGGTTGAATAAAGTTGTATATTTGAGGTAACTGATTTACCACAAAGGCGGGAAATCTGCCTGTTTGTTCGGCGGGCTTTTTTATGCCTGCCGATTTGATACACGGTTTCGTCCCATAGAGAGATGTAGTTTTGCCATTTCGAAAAATTGAAACATATAACCGATCTTCCCTCAAGAGGTGCCTAAATAACATAATAGGTCTGAACACGAAGGGTTAGTATAGGGTGACTATCTCCGTTTTTTTATAAAGACCATTTATATTGACAGATTTTATTCTGAATTGACTGCGTTTTTTTATTCTGGGTTGTGTAGAACAATGTTCCATTTTTATACCAGGGTCGTAATATACATGGCCTATTGCCATTTGTTTGAGGAATAACTGAAAGTCTGTATTTTCGCCCATTATGACCTTATCTCCATACATATAACACGGAGTTTCCTTAACAGACAATACGGAAGGGATGTAACAAGCCTGATTGTGTTTTCTGTTCCAGTGCTTCATCAGCGAGGAGAAGCTCCATGAAGCAGCTTCTCTGTCATTTTTGTCAATAAGAGCGATTTTTCCGTCTGCACTTAGAATTTTTCCTGTCTCCGGCTCAAATCCCTGTAGTACCAGTTTCAAATTTGTTTTGGGGTGTATGAGTCCGAATTTATGTATGCCTCCAAAATTCATACGGTCTTCCCTGCCCTGAGTATCATAATAGCCATATTTCCTGATAAAAGCTTCTGTTCCTTCTTCAACATAGATACCGTGAGTCGGTTCCGGTGTCATTAAGGTAATTACCCTGTTAGAGATATTATCAAAGCTAGCAACACCGAATTGTTTGATTTCCCACCCCAAATAGTCGGGCTCAGCATATCCGTTGGGAGTGATTCCCAATTCTGCCTCCAATGTGTATCCTCCACAGTTGGATGCATTGCACGGGAGTATGTTCCCATCGGAATCAAGCCGCTTTGATGGTATCCATTGTTTTTTGTGTATCTGATAAAGGGTATGTATAAGTTCTTCCCGGGTATCAATATTAGGATTTAAGTCAAAGGTTCTGAATATTCCGCTTTCCTCCAAGAAGGGCATTTCTTCAATTTCACGGGCAATTCCGGAATCCGGAGCTACAACGTAGCCAATGATTTTTCCTGTTTCAGTGACTCCAAAAAAGAAAAGTCTGTCCGGTATTCTTGTTGCCATCAGTCCAGAAGGTGCCTTTGGACAAGCATTCAGAAATCCGGAAAAACGTACTTCCGGATATTTGGGATAGAGTATTAGTTGCGCATACGGAGCAGGATGCAAGTTTCCACTGTCATCCACCCACGAGAAGTCGATTTTTGCCTTAAAGCGCTCTCTTTTCCAGTCTCCCGGAGATTCCGGTATTATTTCTGTAATGGGCAATATATTCAGCACCTCAAAACTGCCTCCCATATATACCTGATTTTTAGAGTTATCGTTGGGGGATAGTTTTTTCAGCCAGAATTTACGACATCGGTTGTCTGAAAAAAATTGTTTGAGAGTCTGGAAATTCATGGTGTCATATGTTGTGCAATGAATCTACAAGTTTACGGGCCACGGCTGTAATCAAAGGAACTACCACAGAGTTTCCGCATTGTCTGTATGCCTGTACTTCGGAGACGGCATTAATGATGTATTCATCACTATATCCCATAAGACGGGCGCATTCTCTTGGTGTAAGCCTGCGAGGATTCCTGTCACCGGACTGTGGTATGAGGATTTCCGCACCATCTTTATAGTATCGTGCACTTAATGTTCGAGAGATTCCATTTAAATCTACCAGTCCATAACCAAATCCATTTCCTTTGCTTTTGTGTTTCTCCGCGTAATTTTTAAGGTAATTCCAAAGTTTATCGGATAAGGTGTATTTGTCCGGCACGTTCTGCTGAAGAATATCTTTTATGGCATATTGTGTTTCCGGGAATTCAGGAAATGAAAAGTTCTCGTTCCCCTGAAAACGACGATTGTCAAATCCAACAATCAGGATGCGTTCCCGATGTTGCGGGACGCAGTTTTTTCCATCCATTATCCGGTAGTAGATTGTATAATCAAGTTCCCGTAAGGTTCCTGCAATTATTTCAAAGGTTTTACCTTTGTCATGCGACATCAAGTTTTTTACATTTTCAAGAAAAAATGCTTTGGGGCGCTTGCGTCTGATTATCTCTGCCACATCAAAGAACAAGGTTCCTTGGGTTTTGTCAAGGAATCCGGTTGCCCTTCCAAGGCTATTTTTTTTGGATACGCCCGCAATAGAGAATGGCTGGCAAGGGAAACCTGCACAGAGTATGTCAAAATTATCCGGAATGTATTTTTTTGTTTCTTCTTTGGTTATATCACCGAATGGCATTTCCCCAAAGTTTGTCAAGTATGTCTGTTGTGCATACTTGTTCCATTCGGAGGAAAATACACAACATCCCCCCTGCTCCTGCATAGCTATGCGGAAACCTCCCATTCCGGCAAAAAGGTCAATGAATGTGAAACCCGGATTAACAGGAGCTGGGAAGGGTATATTCTGTATTTCGCTAAACAGTTTGTACTGAAGTGGATCTTCCGCCACTTTCCATATTTCCTCATTCTGAGGATAAGTTGTTTGCAAAAGACTACGAATTTCTGTTATTGCATCTTTTTTGTAGATTTCACCCTCCGGAGCCGAGTGGTGATGGAGGTAATGGGTAATTACCGCCAATTGATCTTCCAAAGATTTCTGACCGTATATTTTTATTCCGACTTTTTTCCCCGCAATATCCCTTATATGAATTTCTTCAGGGAAGTGCATTATACCGGGAGTTTTTTTCTTCATAAGCCTTTGCACAAAATTAGGTATTGATTGACAAAGATAAGGTTTTCAGAACAATTTTTATCTCTCTGTTTTATTGATTTCCATCTAATTTTATAAATAGATATTATAGTATCGATCTACATATCAATAGGACCA
>CAMWQQ010000146.1 GCA_947176455.1 uncultured Odoribacter sp.
TCCAGAGACTTGCCACAATAAAAATGATATGCCGCCGACAAGGTTCTCTGCTCCATTTTGTGGAAAATGGTCTGAACATCCACGAATTTCCGCTTGCTCATATCGAAATCGACCTCCACCCGCAGAAATTCCTCCGCCAACAGGGGAATGTCGAAACGGTTGGAATTGTATCCGCCCAAGTCGCAACCCTCAATGTAGCGTGCCAGTTCTTTGGCGATGCCCTTGAACGAAGGGCAATCTTTCACGTCTTCGTCATAAATGCCGTGCACCTTCGACGCCTCTTCCGGAATGTGCATTTCCGGATTCACCCGGATTGTCTTCTGCTCCTCCTTGCCGTTCGGATAGATTTTCAGCACCGAGATTTCCACAATCCGGTCCTTGGCTATGTTTACCCCCGTTGTTTCCAAATCGAAAAAAACAATCGGATTTGCCAGATTCAAATTCATAACATTCGCTTGATTTCGTCTGCCCGCCCTCCCTTTCCGGGAATTGCCCCGGCAGACCTATTATTATTGCAAGAGCCGTCCGGATTCCCAAACGACTCTTTTATCATTAAAACACAGATTTCCCGCTTCCGCTTATACCATCATCGGCATCAGCAACATCAACAAATCCTCGTCCTGGTCATCGTTCTCAAAAGGCAGGAACAATCCCGGACGGGTCGGGTCGGACAATTCCAGCACGACGCTCTCGGACTCGATGTTGGAAAGGATTTCCAGCACGAAAGGCGACTTGAAGCCGATAGCGATGCTCTCGCCGTCATACTGGCAAGACAAGCTCTCGTGTCCGGACATCGCATAGTCCATATCCTGGGCGGAAATAACGATATTGTCCTCCGCTACGTCGAACTTGACCAGATTGCTTGCCTGATTGGCCATAACGGACACTCGCCGCAGAGAGTTGTACAATTCCTTTTTCTCGATGATGATTTTCTTCGGATTGTTCTGGGGTATCACCGAGTTGTAGTTCGGGAAACGTCCCTCCACCAACGTGGAAGTCATCTTGTAATCCCCGAACACGAAACAAGCCATTTTTTCATTAAAGGAGAGTTTCAGTTCGGTATCGTCTTTCGGCAGAATGTTTTTCAACATCAAAGCCGGTTTCTTCGGCAATATCAATGAAAACTGCCCGTTCTCGCTTTTGGCGTCAAAACGCTTGTAACGCACCAGCTTGTGAGCGTCCGAAGCCACAAAAGTGAAATTGTCCTCGTTCATCTCCAGCAGGATGCAATTCATCACCGGACGCAAATCATCGTTTGCCGTGGCGAAAATGGTCTTCACAATCCCTTCGAGCATCAAACCGCACTTGGTCGTCAGCTCATTGTTGCTTTCATCCAAGGCGGCCTGTACCGGATAATCCTCTGCACTCTCGCCCGGTACGGAGAATTCACCCTTCTCCGAAATAATCTTCACCTCGTTGGTACCCGTATTGATGTCAAAAGTCAGGGGCTGTTCCGGAAATTCCTTTAAAATATCCAGCAATATCTTGGCAGGAATGGTGATTTTACCTTCCTCTTCCAGATTTTCCAATTCCACTTTCGCCTCCATTGTGGTCTCCTTGTCGGACGCTGTGGCATACAGCACGCCTCCGGTAGCCACCAACAGGATATTATCCAGAATGGGCTGTACCGGTTTTCCACCGATTACCTTACTCACCGCCTGCAAACGGGTCAACAATGCACTGCTTGATACGACAAACTTCATAAGTTCAATATTTTAGATTTTACTTTAATTTTCTTCAACCAGACGCCTAAATTAATCTTTTTTCCCGTCATAGAAAAATTTTCCTTTCAAAAAAGATGCGTTTAATTTATCATCCGCATATTTTCAAGAGTGAACAATCTGGATTCTATTTTGCAGCCATGAAGAATCTTATCGCGCAGATGCTCCACCTTTTCCTCAAACCATTCTGGCTTGAAATTCTTGCCTTGTCTTTTGACTTCGGCTACAAGCACGGGAGCATCATCGTCTACCGGAATAGCGACAACATCCACTTCCTGCTGGTCGGTTTTGTTTCCTTTTGTCGTATTCCACCATGAACCAATCTCCTTGTAGCCCCCTTCCTCTTTCAGTTTTTGCTTGAACCATCTTTCGAGCACAAGACCAGAATAAGTCGGATAATCTGCAATAACGATGTCACGCAGTCGGTCATTGAGCCCCATCTGCAACAGATTCTGATTACGGGTCACGTATCTGAACCAGAATCGCAGAAAATTGTCGGATATCTCGTAACGCACATTCTGACTGCGTTCCTTTGACAGCACCGGACGTCTCTTGGATATAATCTCATAATCCTCCTCCAGCCTCATCAGCATGCCACCTATGTTCGTTTCTCCTATGGCCTGCGCAATTTCGGAGGCTGTGTTTCTTCCTGAAGCGATAGCAGAAAGTATGGAAAAATAGTTGCCGTATTTTTTCCCGAACTCCTGGGCAAGCAATATTGTCCCCTCCTCAAGGAATATGGAGTTTTCTTCCATGACACGGTCAATCATGTCATTCACGGTGAAAGCACCCCGCTCCACCAGCAGTTCTACGTATTTGGGCACACCGCCGGTAATGGTGAACAGAGCAAGCAAGTCATCGTTGGCGTATTGCGGATAATAATCCGAGAGTATCTGTTCAAGTACCGAAGTCGTAAAGGGACGAAGCTGAATAATGGTATCGCACCTGCCGTACAACGGCTCTTTATAGTCCATGAAGATACGGTGCATAAGAGTATATACCGAACCGGATGCAATGAAATTGACATGGGTGATATCCTTATATCTGTCCCATACATCCTGTATGCCACTGAATACAGAAAGATTTATGTTGAAAAACTCCTGAAACTCGTCTATCACGAGATTGAACGAGACAGTCTTACCGATAACCATAATTTGCTCAAAGAGCTGCACAAAAGAACTTATACCGTCCGGAACATAGCTGTCAAGAGCCTGACGCACCGATGCTGAAAACTGTCTGCACAAAGTCGCCTCATTATTTCGGCTTACAAAAAGATACACGGTCGAGGTATCTTCACAGCTTTTCATAATCAGTTTGGTCTTACCGATGCGCCTCCGTCCAGTAATGACAGTCATCTGCGAATGGTTGTCGAAAGAGCGACGCCTGATTTCGGCAAGCTGCTCCAATTCCTTATTTCTATCGTAGAACTTCATACGTAATACGCTTCAAATTTCGCCACGGTTATTTTAACGGCGGTTATTTTGCAAAGATACGGAAAAGCATTCATTCCATGAAATTTCGCCACGGTTATTTTAGCGACGGTTATTTTTTGCTATTTTCTCAATAGAAAAAAGGAATGAAAGGAAAATCGCCTCGCAAAATACGAACGAGACCCCTCCCGGAATCTCGTTCATATCATACAGAAATCGTCCTCGGCGGAGACTTTTCTTAATCTTGCCGAGGGGTTCGGCACGCCATTATGCACCGACAATCGCCTCGACCTCCTCCACGGTTATCGGCGTCCGTTTGTCCCCCAGGAATCGGGAACCTCCCGGAACAATCAGAATGTCGTCCTCCAGACGGATGCCACCGAAATCCTTGTAGGTCTCGATTTTATCGTAATTCAGGAAATCCTTGTGCATGCCCTGCTGTTTCCACTGGTCAATCAACGCCGGAATAAAATAACAGCCCGGTTCGTCGGTAATCACAAAGCCTTCCTGCAAACGCCGTCCCATACGCAAAGACGAGGTGCCGAACTGATTAATGGGTCGCGTCTCATCGTCATAGCCCACATAAATCTGTCCCAAGTCCTCCATATCGTGAACATCCAGTCCCATCATGTGTCCCAGTCCGTGAGGCATAAACAGGGCGTGCGCACCGGCTTTCACCGCTTCTTCCACATCCCCCTTCATCAGTCCCAGGTCTTTCAGTCCCTGCGCCAGTACCTTACACACTTCCAGATGCACATATTGATAGGTCACTCCCGGTTTAGCAATCTCAACTGCCTTGTTGTTACCTGCCAACACTATATT
This sequence comes from uncultured Odoribacter sp., assembly GCA_947176455.1. Lineage (GTDB taxonomy): Bacteria > Bacteroidota > Bacteroidia > Bacteroidales > Marinifilaceae > Odoribacter. The sequence continues at coordinate 3,974 of CAMWQQ010000146.1, forward strand.
ATAAATGTCTTTCTGCCGGGAAGTAAACTTGCCACCGACGGGTACCGTCCGGGTAAAATCGGAACAATAGCAGGAAATCCGCTCGGCACCGGCATCCGTCAGCATCAACCGTCCTTTCTCCAACAACTGGCTGTGATTGTGGTTGTGCAACGTCTCCCCGTTCTGCGACAGAATCACGGGAAAGGATACCATACTGCCATACGAGGCGGCGATGCCTTCAATCAAACCGGCGATATACTGCTCCTTCACCCCGGGCTTGCAATTCCGCATGGCCGCCGTGTGCATCTCATATCCGATATTGCACGCCTTGGTGATTTCCTCGATTTCGCAGTCTTCCTTCACGGAGCGCAGGGAAACCACCGCCTTAATCAACTCCAGCGAAGCATATTGCTTCACCAGCGAATGGTGGATACCCAGTAAATCCTCAATCAAGAGCATATTCCGGAAACGATAAGGGGGCAGGAAATGAATCCGGCGTCCCTGTGCCACCGCTTCCCGCAGGCAATCCGCCAGTTTGGCGAACGGAGCGGTATTCGTCACCCCCACGCCGGCAGCCAGCTCCTTCACGCTGGGCTGCGGTCCCATCCAGATGATATCGTCCATATCCACATCATTGCCGAAAATGTACTCCTCTCCGGAATCCACATCCAGCACTCCGGCAAAACCGGGCAGGTTCAGACCGAAGAAATAAAGAAACGAACTATCCTGACGAAACTTATAGGTATTGTCCGTATAATTGGCAGGAGCCTCTCCGTTCCCCAAAATTAACACTAATCCTCCGCTCATTTTTTCTTTCAAACGAGCCCGTCTGTTCTTGTAAACACTTGTCTCAAACATATCTTTGTTATTTAGTTGTAACGATGAAAAAGTGTCACAAGATAAAGAAAAAAACGCAATCGGCGTCATTCCGAAAATAAAAACCGGAGGACTCCCGTCCACTCCCTCTCCGTCCGAACTTGTCCGGATGCCGGATTCTCTCCGGAACAGAGTCCGTTATTTATAATCATTCTAAACATGAAAAATTGAAAATAATCTTGCCATTTCGCTTGATAATCGTAAGAACAATCTATAATTTTGGAACGGTTTTAAAGGAAACGTTTCCGAAAACCCGAATATCCCGGTTGCGTCTGGACATTCGACAAATTAAGTCACTGAATATCATTTAAAACAATTT
>CAMWQQ010000147.1 GCA_947176455.1 uncultured Odoribacter sp.
GGAGCAGGCGTTTCATTGCCCAGTCGAAACGGATGTAATTTGCCATGGCTGTGGGATTTACCTCTTACAAAATAACGAATTTATTTTGAAATAGACAAGGGCAAACCTCATCGAATCAGCATCAAAGCTCCTTTCTTGACGTAACGGGGGGGATTGTTTTTTTCAAGCCCGCGGGCGGTAATGATATAGTAGTAAGTCCCCGGAGTCGCATACTTTCCGTTAATCCGTCCGTCCCAACCGCCATTGGGGTCGGACCATTCATAGACTTTCCGTCCCAAGCGGTTCAAAATCACCCCATGAAAATGCTCAACCGACAACGCCATTACCATAAAAACATCGTTTTTTCCGTCACCATTCGGCGTAAAGACGTTCGGAACATCCACCTTGGATTCCACCACGTTGACGTAATAAGCCTTCGACGTGTCCCGGCAGTGATTCCCCTCAATGTTCTCGGCTATCAACTGCACCTTGTACCGTCCCGTATGCTCATAGGTATAAGAAAACTCCTTCTGCGTCCAGGTGCCAATCAGGCTGTCGGCAAGGTCGGGCACATATACGTTGTTCAGATCTGCGGTATCCTTAAACAACAACCATTCATACGACTGGGCATTCTTACTTTCTTCACCATTGAAAGAAACCTCCAAAGGCGCCTGTCCCATTTCCTCGTTCACCTCGCCCACCACATGAACCGTATTCATCAGCTTCAATTCCGCCTCCGCTTTCGGAATCACCGAATGATATTCCACAGCCTCGCTTTCCCACGTCAAACCGAAACGGTCTTTTATCCTTACCAAACAAAACACATTATCGGAATAACCGGCGACCGACTGGCTCAATTCACGATATGCGTAATCTTTCAGCGACACCAACTGCCGTTCATTACCGTCCCAAATAACCCAACAATCCACATCCTTTAGACCACGATTTCCTCGAAATTCGGGCAAATCCAAATACTCAATCCGAATCTTGATTTCCTCGCAATTGAACACGTCACCCAGTTCAATTTTAAAATCCATAAAATCATAAAAGACATTGAAAACCGTTTCTACCGTCTCATGTCCTTCCTTGGTCGCCCACATCTTATAAAGTCCGCTACTCTGTAAATCAACCTCCAAACGAGTCGAATCCTCATAAGGCTCCACAATCTTTGACTCTCCCTCATAGCTCCAACCGAACTTCCAACCGCCACCGCCAGGCGTAAAAACAGCTCTTCCTGTCGGAGACGCATTCTTTTGCGGTAACCGAAGGACATATAACGGAGCCCCCTGAAAATTCTCCCAAGATACAGACTCAGTCCCTTCAATCCGCACCGACTGTGACATTCCGGCTACTGTTGCCAACCAAAAACAAAACAAGAATAAATATCTCATAAGATTCCCTTTCTACTGATTGGACAAACTTACAAATTAAAAATGACATACGGAAAGCAAAGCAAACCTATCCTCCCCCCCTAAGACATCGAATACCTAAAATGTTTCATCAGCAAATCAGAAACAAGAGAAAGATAAAGTCGGTTCAAAACGCAATGCGTTTGATAATATTCTTTAATTTTACCCCTCGAAAAACAAGGGATTGGATTAAACTGAAAGGACGTGGATTTTCTAAATGAACTAAATGAGAACCAGCAGGCTGCGGTGCAAAACACCGAAGGTCCCGCACTGGTCATCGCCGGAGCAGGCTCCGGGAAAACCCGTGTGCTGACCTATCGCATTGCCCAACTGTTAAGCCAGGGCGTACCGGCATACAAGATATTGGCACTGACCTTTACCAACAAAGCCGCCAGCGAAATGCAGAAACGTATCTCCGGACTGGTCGGTTCGGAGATTGCCGCCAACCTGTGGATGGGAACGTTCCACTCCATTTTCGGCAAGATCCTGCGCATCGAGGCGGAAAAAGTGGGCTATACCTCCAGTTACACCGTCTACGACACCCAGGATGCCAAAAACCTGATAAAAAACATCGTCAAGGAACTAAAACTGGATGACAACTACAAGCCCAACGTCGTTTTGGGACGTATCTCCATGGCGAAAAACAACCTGATTGTCGCCCAAAGTTACATCCAATCCTCCCGGATTCTGACAGAGGACAAATCCATGAAACGACCGCTGTTGGGCGAAGTCTACAAAATCTACCAGCAACGGTGCCGCAACAGCAACGTCATGGATTTCGACGACCTGTTGCTACAAACCAACATCTTGTTTCGCGACTATCCGGACGTCCTTGCCAAATATCAGCAAAAGTTCGACTACATTTTGGTGGACGAGTACCAGGACACCAACTATGCGCAATACCTGATTATCAAGAAACTGGCGGAACGACACCACAACATTTGCGTGGTGGGCGATGATGCACAGAGCATCTACTCTTTCCGGGGCGCACGCATTGAAAATATCCTGAATTTCAAAAACGACTACCCGGAATACAAATTGTACAAGCTGGAACAAAATTACCGTTCCACCACCACCATCGTGGATGCCGCCAACTGCATCATCAGCAAAAACAAGGAACAGATTCCGAAACGCACGTTCTCCCAAAACGAAGAAGGCGAAAAAATCAAAGTGCTCCGTGCCCTGTCCGACAAAGAGGAAGGTTTCCAGGTTGCCAACGAAATCTTCCGCCTGGCAAACTACGAGCAACAGGATTACAGCGACTTCGCCGTTCTCTACCGGACCAATGCCCAGTCGCGCATCCTGGAAGAGGCGCTCCGGAAACGGAACATCCCCTACAAAATACACGGCGGACAATCATTCTATCAACGCAAGGAAATCAAAGACTTGCTGGCTTATTTCCGACTCACCGTCAATCCCGACGATGAAGAGGCGTTCAGGCGAATCATCAATTATCCCCGGCGGGGTATCGGTGATTCCACCGTAGAAAGAATCAGGGAAATAGCCGCACACAACCAGGTAAGCATGTGGGTGGTATTGTGCAACCTGGACAAAGTGACGGACTCCTTCAATGCCGGAACGATTGCCAAATTGCAGAAGTTCGGCAACATGATCGCGCATTTCAAGGAACTGATTGCACAGGAAAACGCCTACGATGCCGCCGGCATCATCGCCCGTTCGTCCGGCATCATCGACGACCTTGCCACCGACGACACCCCGGAAGGCGTCTCCAGGAAAGAAAACATACAGGAATTGCTGAACGCGATAAAAGAGTTCTGCGAAACCGCCTATCAAGAAGGCAGGGATGACAAACTGCCCGCCTTTCTGGAAGGCGTCGCCCTGCTCACCGACCAGGATACTGAAAAAGAAGGAGACTGGAACAAAGTGACGCTGATGACGATTCACGCCGCCAAAGGACTGGAATTTGCCAATGTGTTCATCACCGGTATGGAAGAAGAGCTGTTTCCCGCCCAGCAATGCACATCGGTTCCCTCCGCCCTCGAAGAGGAGCGGCGACTCTTTTACGTGGCTCTCACCCGGGCGGAAAAACGGGCATTTCTCTCTTACTCCACCTCCCGATACAAAAACGGACAAATCATGTATCCCCGTCCTTCCCGATTCATTGATGAAATCGAACCTGAATTTCTGGACGGATACATCCCTTTGAGAAATGCTCCCTCCACTTTCAAACTCAAGAATATGCCTCCCGCCGGAAACGTAAAGAGGAACCCCGTCCCGTTGAATGCCGCCACCAAGCCAGACATTCCAGAACTGGACCGCTCCCGATTGCAACCCATTGACGCGAACCAGGTCGTTCCAGATATGATTATTTTTCACCCCACTTTCGGCACAGGAAAAGTCATCAGCATCGAAGGTCTGGGTGTCCAGAAAAAGGCGAAAGTGCTGTTTAAGGAAGGTGAAAGCAGAATATTGTTGTTAAAATTTGCAAAATTATTCGCACAACCGGATTAAATGACATCCGGGGAACAAGTAAAAAACGTATATTTGCCCCATTAATCCAAGGTTCATAAACTTATTCACTTTTTCGGTAAGAACCTTAAATTATGATAGGGGACGGGGAAATCCGATATTCCGACATCAGAATAACTTATACACTAACATCCTGAAAGATTGCAGTCGACCTGCGGAAAAACAAAACCACAATCCATAATGGAACAATTTGAATACAACACCCAAAAGAAGAAACTGTTACTTCCGGAATACGGACGGAACATTCAGAAAATGGTTGATTACCTGCTGACCATTGAAGACCGGGAAGAAAGGACCAGAGCCGCCAAAACCGTCATCGACGTCATGGGCAATCTTTATCCGCATCTTCGAGACGTTCCTGATTTCAGACACAAGTTGTGGGACCACCTGGCCATCATGTCCGGATTCCAATTGGACATCGACAGTCCTTATCCGCTTCCATCCATGGAGCAACTTCAGGAAAGACCCGAAAAACTGCCATACAACACAACCCACATCAAATACAAGCACTACGGGAAATTGGTGGAGAAACTCATCGAAGAAATCCGACAGCAGGAAGATCCCGAACAAAAAAGAGCGCTGATTGTCTTGACCGCCAACCACATGAAGAAATCTTTCTTGACCTGGAACAAGGACAGCGTCGAAGACGAACAGATATACAATGACATCAACACGCTATTCGGTAGCACGCTGATTCTTCCCGAAGGCATGACCCTTTCCAACCCCAAAGACCTGTTGCAAAAGAAAAGCAAACCCAGTTCCAACAAGCCGGCAAACAACAACAAAAATTACCAAAAGAACAACGGCAACAAAGGCAACAACCGGCCGTTTTATAAAAAACAAAACAATCCCAACAACGGGAACTAATCGGAGTATGCGGGCGGTAACCATTTTCGGTAGCAATTCGGGCGACAGGCAGGCACTCATCACGCAGGCTATTCACAAGCTATCCGAAACGGGACGGATTGTCGCCGGTTCATCGTTTTACGAGACGGAACCCTGGGGATTTGAATGCCAGGAAAACTTTCTGAACCAAATCACCGTCTTTGAAACCGCCTTGTCTCCGGAAGAATTTCTGAATACCTGTCTCGACACCGAAAAGCAACTGGGACGCATCCGCACGACAGACGGTCCGCGCTACTCGTCTCGCCCCATAGACATCGACCTGCTATTCTGTGACTCCCGGATAATAAACACCCCGACATTGACCCTGCCCCATCCCCGGATGTGCGAACGCAATTTCGTA
>CAMWQQ010000148.1 GCA_947176455.1 uncultured Odoribacter sp.
AAGAACGACCGGCCTTTGGCGGATGTCAAGATAAAAGTGAGGATTTTAAAGTAATCGGATGCTTGGAATAACTGAAAAAAGAGTATGGATTGTTGCCGCCGTCCTTTGGATTTCGGTCATTTTCGTCTTGTGCGCGTTGCCTGCCAGTGAAATACCGGCTCCCCGCCTGGATATTCCTCATTTGGACAAGGTGGTGCACGGGGGGATGTTTTGGGTGATGTCGGTGTTGTTGATTTTGCCTTTGGAGCGCTATACCTCTTGGACAAGGGGACGGATTTATGCCATAGCCGTGTGGGTGGCGTTCGGATATGGAGGCTTAATGGAAATCCTGCAATATTATTGTTTCGGACGGAGCGGAGACGTATGGGACTTGTTGGCTGATGTCGTCGGAGGAATTGCCGGCTGCGTATGTTATTCTTTTGCCCGGCGGATGAGGCATATAAAATAAAATCTGCCCCCGTTTCTTATTTTCAATTAATTCCGTTAGTTTTGTAACATTGAAAAAAGCCTTTACTATGTTAGACAAGATTAAGCAGTTAATAGCAGAAATCGAAAGCTTCACGGCGACCACGCCGGAAGAAGTGGAGCAGTTCCGTATCAAGCATTTGAGTAAAAAAGGCAGTATTGCCGTTTTGTTTGATGATTTCAAGCAGGTGCCGGTAGAGCAGAAGAAAGAAATCGGCAAGGCGTTGAATGACCTGAAGACGGTGGCGCTGGCAAAGGTGAACGAGTTGAAGGACAGCCTTTGCAATACGGATACCGGAAAGACGGGAGCGGATTTGACTCTGCCGGGCGATTTGCAGAAGCTGGGAAGCCGTCATCCGTTGTCTGTCGTGAAGAATGAAATCTTGTCTATTTTCAACAAATTGGGCTTTACGATTTCGGAAGGTCCCGAGATTGAGGACGACTGGCACGTGTTCTCCGCCCTCAATTTTCCGGAGGAACATCCGGCACGGGATATGCAGGATACGTTTTTCATTGAGAAGCATCCGGACATCCTGCTTCGCACCCATACCTCGTCCGTACAGGTACGTGATATGGAGACCCACCCGCTACCGATACGGTTGGTGACTCCCGGACGCGTGTTCCGGAACGAGGCGATCTCCGCCCGTGCGCATTGTATGTTTCATCAGATTGAGGCATTGTATATCGACGAGGATGTGTCTTTTGCCGACTTGAAGCAGACGCTGACTTATTTTGCGAAGGAGTTGTTCGGACCGGACACGCAGATACGCCTCCGTCCCTCCTATTTCCCGTTTACGGAGCCTTCCGCCGAAATGGATGTTTCCTGTTCGCTTTGTCACGGCGAAGGCTGTAACGTATGTAAGGGTACGGGTTGGCTGGAAATCCTGGGATGCGGGATGGTGGACCCGAATGTGTTGGAGCTGAATGGCATTGACAAGGATAAATATACCGGATTTGCCCTGGGAATGGGCATCGAGCGCATCACGATGCTAAAATACGGCATCAAGGACTTGCGGTTGTTCTTTGAGAACGACATCCGATTCCTGGAGCAGTTTACCGCTGCGATTTGAGATAAAAAAAACGTCTGAAATTGTTTCAGACGTTTTTTTATGGAATTATTTCAAAATGTCCATTAGCTTGTCGATGCGGGGAGCCATAATGATTTCGGTGCGACGGTTGCGGGCACGGCCGTCGGCGGTGTCGTTGCTGTCCACCGGGAGGTATTCGCCCCTGCCGGAGGGCACGATTTGCAGTGGATTCACGTCATAGTCCTTGGTCAGGATTCGAACCACCGAGGTGGCACGGACAACGCTCAAATCCCAGTTGTCCTTGAACTGCACCGTTTTGATAGGTTTACTATCCGTATGTCCTTCAATCATCACATCGATGTCGGTTTGCTTTTTCAGTACTTCTGCCAGTTTGCCCAGAGCGGTCTTGCCTTGCTTGTTGACCTGCGCACTTCCGGATTCAAACAATAGCTTGTCGGACATCGCGACGTATACTTTTCCATCTTTCTGGGTCACGGTGAGTTCCTCGCTGTTGAATCCCAGCAGGGCATCTTTTACGCTGTTGAGCAATGCGTCGACCTTTTCGTTCTGGGCATTGATTTCCTCCTGCAATTGATTAATGGTCGCTTCCCGTTCCGCCAGCTTGGACATCTTTTCCTGCAACATCATCGCCAGCTTGTCCTGTTCCGACATATTGGAATAGAGGGATTCGCGGTATTCCCGGACGGATGCTCCCAGGCGTGCGGTATCACCTTCCAGTCGGGTGATTTGTCTCTTCAAGCCGGTGTTTTCCGTCTGAAGCTGATTCAAATCCTTGTTCAAGGCTCTTTCCCGGCTCAGGGCTGCCAGTCTGCCGTTTTCGGCAAGGGTGAACTTTTTCTTCGAGACGCAAGAGGTCACGGTAACGAACAGGCAAAAGGCGTAGATAACTTTTTTCATTGGTTTCGTGTTTTAAATCTGCATCTGTTGATGTCGTTGCAAACTTAAACATTATTCGGGAAAAAACTTGTTTTCAAGGGGGCACATTTCCCGGAATATTATAGCTTTGTATCCGTAAATCCGATGTAGATATGATGCGTGTATGGTTATTTTTGCTGTTGTTTGCCTGGGGAAATGTCACGGAGGCGCAAATTTCCCCCAAGGACAAGGCTATTTTGCGGACTTTTTGGAAGTATGCCGACAAGCATAAGTTGGCGGAATTGCCGGTGAACGAGCGAATACCTTACGTTGCCCGTTTTTTCATAGACACTCCTTACAAGAGCAACACGCTGAACGTGACGAAAGGGGAATTGCCCGTCATCAACCTGCGCGAACTGGATTGTGTCACGTTCATTGAAAACGTGCTCGCCCTGTCTTTTCTGCCGGGCTACGGTTCCCGTTACGAGTCTGCTTTTGTCCGCAATATTGTTAGAATCAGATACCGCAATGGCGTGATAGAGGACTATGCTTCCCGTTTGCATTACTCTTCGGATTGGTTGTATGAGATGCAACGGCAACGCTTGCTGACGGACCTGACGCTTTTTGCCGGCGGGGTGGATTATCAACCGCAAGTTGGTTTTATGACCCGGCATTACGACCGTTATCCGGCACTGATGGATTCGCCGGAACTTCGGGTGAAGATGAAGGATATCGAGGCGGAAATCAACAAGCGCACGTACCATTACATTCCGAAAGCGGAGGTTGACAAGGCTTACGGCAGGATAAAAGACGGTGATATTATCCTGATTACGACGAATATTGAGGGACTGGATACTTCCCACATCGGTTTCGCCTTGAAGCAGAACGGGAATACTTATCTGTTGCACGCTTCCAGTTCCGGCAAAAAAGTGATGATTTCCGAGCAACCTTTGAAAGAGTATATGGAGGGAATCACGCTCCAGAGTGGCATTATGCTGGCCCGGGCGATGAAAATCGTGCCGGTGGATGCCCAATAAGTCTATTCCTGAAACGGGAGGAAAACCAATGGAATCGAATCGTTACGAATTGCATTTTGCGCCTTTGCAGGGCTATACGGACAGTGTTTTCCGGAATGCTTTTGACCGTTATTTCGGAGGGGTGGATGCTTATTATACGCCTTTCATCCGGATAGAAAAGGGAGGCTTCCGCAACCGGGATGTCCGGGAGATACAACCGGAAAGAAACAGCGTGGCGGAATTGATTCCCCAGATTTTGCCGGGAAGCCGGGATGAGTTTTGCCGATTGACCGATTTGGTGGCGGAAAACGGCTATGCCTCGGTGGATATCAATCTGGGATGTCCTTTTCCCTTGATTGCCGGCAGGCGGAAAGGTGCCGGGATGTTGCCCTATCCGGAGCAGGTTGCCGAGGTGCTGGGAGCCATTCGTGAGTATCCTGAAATCCGTTTTTCCCTGAAAATGCGTTTGGGATGGGAAAATCCAAGCGAATGCGTATTGTTGGCGAATATATTAAACTCTCTTCGCTTGCGCCACATAACGGTTCACGCCCGAACGGGCAAACAGCAGTACAAAGGAGCGGTAAATCTTGAAGCGTTCGCTACATTTTATGAGCAGTCCTCGCATCCGCTTTTTTACAATGGAGATTTGCATTCCAGTGAGGAAATTGGACGGATTTTGCAGAAATTTCCGTTGCTCAGAGGGGTGTCTGTAGGTCGTGGATTCCTGTCTTCGCCTTTTATTGGTAAGGAGTTTAAAGAAAACGTAACTTTTCCCGAAAAACAACGTATGTCTGCCTGTTTTTCTTTCCACGAAACCCTTTTTTCGGCTTATTCGGAGGTGTTGCAGGGCGAAATTCAGGTGTTGAACAAGATGAAAACGTTGTGGGAATATTTTCTGCCGGAGAGCGACCGGAAGTGGTTGAAGTGCATCAAAAAGGCACAGCGGTTGTCGCAATACAGGGAAGCGGTCGAAAAAATATTAACCGTTTAAAGAGACCGAGAAAAGAGTAGTGATTGGAAATCATCCAATCACTACGTTGACAATCTTTTTCGGTACGATAATCATTTTCCGGATTTCTTTTCCTTCAAGCCATTTGGTGGCTTCCGGCGAATCTTTCACGGCGGTTTCGATTTCGGCGTTGGTGGCGGTCAACGGCAAGGACAGCTTGAACCTTACTTTTCCGTTGAAAGACACCGGATATTCGAAATGATCTTCCGTCAGGTATTTTTCCTCCCATTGCGGGAAAGTGGCAACGGTCACGCTGGTTTCGTGTCCGAGCAGGTGCCACAACTCTTCCGCGATGTGCGGAGCGTAGGGAGCAATGGCAATCACGAGCGGTTCCAGCACGGCTCTTTTGTGGCACTTCAAGGCGGTCAACTCGTTCGTGCAAATCATAAAAGCCGGGATAGACGTGTTGAAAGAGAAGTTTTCGATGTCGAACTCTATCTTCTTCAACGTTTTGTGCAACACCTTCAATTCCTCTTTCCCGGGCGTCTCGTCATTGACGGCGAATTGCTCGTTTTCCTGGAATAGACGCCAGAATTTGCGCAGGAACTTGTAAACCCCGTCGATGCCTTGCGTATCCCAGGGCTTGTGCGCTTCCAGCGGACCCAGGAACATTTCGTACAGGCGCAGGGTATCGGCTCCGAACTGGTCGATGATGTCGTCCGGATTGACCACGTTGAACATGGATTTGGACATTTTTTCCACCGCCCAGCCACAGACATATTTT
>CAMWQQ010000149.1 GCA_947176455.1 uncultured Odoribacter sp.
ATATTCCGGGTTCGCTCCGATTGAAATACCGCCTCCACGTCATACCAGCGGGCAAGCGTCCTCATGATTTCCCCCAGCGTCTGGCGTTCAAAGACAAAACGTCCGTCTTTCCAGCCGGCATATACCCGCACGTCCACCACCTTTTTCGACATATCACCGGTTTTCATATCGATGCAGCCCTGTTCGTTCGGCATCAAAGTCATCTGTTGTTTTCCCGCCGACAGGGATACGCTTCCTTCCTCCAGGGTGGTCTGAATAACCTGTTCGTCCTCATAAGCCCTAAGATTGAAAGAGGTGCCCAACACCCGGATTTGCGCCTCTCCGGTCTCTATAACAAAAGGTGATGCCGTGTTCCGGGCAACCTGGAAATAAGCCTCGCCACGCAAACGGACTTTTCGCTGTCCCGGCAAGAAACGGGTCGGATACTCCACCGTCGTCTCGGAATTCAGCCAAATCCGGGTGCCGTCGGAAAGCGTAAGCGCAAATTCCCCTTTGCGGGGGACATACAATGAATTGTACAAAAGAGCTTCATGAGAAGAGGAATCCGCCTTATAGGCTATGGAAGTCGCCGACACGTCCGCAACGCTACCGTCATCCTGCCGGATAGAAGTGGTCGCCCCCTGCAAACAGAACTGTTCCCCGTTTGCCAACGTCAGCACCGCTTCATGACCTCCTGCCGGAATGACGGTATTTTCCGCCACAGGCACCGGGATGACGGTTTCTTTCGACCAGAACCAGTTGACACCGACCAGAATCACACAAACAGCCGCCACGGCACTCCAAACATACAACCTCCTCACTCCTTTCCGGGGTCGCTCCGCAGCAATCCGCTTTGAAAAAGCAACATAAGCGGCAGACGTATCAATCGTCGACTCCTGCCGGTGCTTCCGCAACAAAAATTCCCGGTCGTTCAGCTCCTCCCATTGCCGTCCATGTTCCGGTGATGCGGCTATCCAACGCTCCAGTTCCTCCGATTCCGCCGGCGAAAGCGCATTTTCCCGATGACGTAAAATCAAATCGGCAATCCGATATGCCTCCTGAATTTGTGATTCCATATTTTTCCTGCTTTATGTATATAGACAGGAAGAATGAAAAAAGGGGGCAAAAAAATTAAAGAATTAACAAAAATAATCCCAGCAGGTCATTCAAATAAAGTCGCAGCATCTTTTTTCCTCTCTTGCGGTAAGCCTTCACCGCCTCCTCGGTCATACCCAGGCTTTCGGCAATTTCCGCATTGGTTTTTCCGGCAAGCACGCCATAATACACCTGGCGGATTTTTAACGGTAGCTTGTCAATGGCTTGTTTCAACGCCATGTAAACCTCCTCTTCAATCAGTTGTTGCAGGAAAAAATCGGTTTTCGCCACCTCGTTCTGCTGAACATATTTCTGCTCCACCCTGACATGTTCCAAATGGTTCAGGCAACGGTTCCGGACCGCCACAAACAGCCAGCCTTTCAAAGAAGAGACCGCCGAAAGGTGTTGCCGCTGGCTCCACAAGTCGTAAATGACATCCTGCACCAAATCTTCCGCCAGATTCATATCCTGCAGATATTTCGTGGCAAACATGACCAAGGAGGGGTAATAGGTATCGAACAAATGCCTGTAAGCACCTTCGTTACCCTCCGCCAACTGCTTTAACCACAAATCTTCGTATTGAACCTGATTCCCCAAGGTGTTCTGTTTTATCTGTATTTAACCGCAAATCTATAAAATTCCGGCTTATTTCTTTTTCCGCAAGCCTGAAAAAGCGAACCGCCCCCCTGCCGAACGCAGGTGGAATGTTCACCCCAACAGCTCCGAGCGTTTCACTTTTCTGAGATACCAACGCAACGTAAGCACAGCGGAAATAAAAGCCAGCGTATCCGAAACCGGTATGCTACCCCAAACCCCATAGACTTCCAATCCGCCGACATGGGGCAATACATAGAGCAAAGGTATCAGAAACAGCAACTGACGCGCCAAAGACAACAATATGGAAATCTTCGCCTTTCCGATAGACTGAAAAAAGTTGGTAATCACAATCTGAGCCCCCACCATCGGAAAAGCCAGCATCGTAATCCGCAACCCCGCTTCAGCCAATCCGTTCAATCCGGAATCATCCGAGAACAAGGCGACAATGTGACCGGGGAACAACTGACTCATCAGCCAACCCATACTCATCACAGCGACAGCCACCCCAATCACCCGTTTCAACGCCTGCCGTACCCGGTCGAAACGACGTGCCCCGAAATTATATCCCACAATCGGCTGCATACCCTGCGTCAAGCCGATAACCGCCATCACAAACAAGGTCGCCACCCGGTTGACTATCCCGTAAGCTCCAATGGCCAAATCCCCGCCATAAATCTTGAAACTGTGATTCAGGATGACCACGATAACGCTGGCACACACGTGCAACAAAAAGGGAGCCATGCCAATAGACAAAATGCTGGCAACGATGCGTCCCCGCCATTTACCGTATCCTCTCTGAAAACGGATGTAACTGGAAGCCTTCAAGAAATGGCACAAAACCCATATCAGACCGCACACCTGGGCAATCACCGTCGCCAAGGCGGCCCCCCGGATGCCCCAATGCAAATAAAAGATGAAAACAGGCGCCAGCATCACATTCACCCCGACCGTCAGCAAGGAAGACAGCATGGCTTTCCGGGGATAGCCCGTTGCCCGCATGACGTTGTTCAGACTGATAAAAAGGAAAGAAATCGGATTCGCCAGCACCAATACCTGCATGAAACTGCGTGCATAAGGCAACGTGTCATCGCTCGCCCCGAAAAACAGCAATATCTCATCCAGAAAACACCAGGCCAGTCCCCCGAAACAGCATCCGGCAATCAAGCTCAGCATCAAAACGTGGTGAAGGACTTCCGTAGCTTTCCGGTCATCCTTTTTCCCCAGGTAGATTGAACTGACCGCCGCCCCTCCCACGCCGATTAAGGTGCAGAAAGCCACAATCAGATTCATCAACGGAAAAGTCAACGCCAATCCGGAAATCGCCAAAGGCCCCACGCCGTGCCCGATAAAAGCACTGTCGATGACATTATACACGGAAGTCACCGTCATTGCAACAATGGCAGGTATCGAGTATTGCACCAGCAATTTCCCGACCGACTCCGTTTCCAACACATGAGGGCTCCGAACCATAACCTGTTTTTTACGAACTGACGAATGTACGCAATTTTACCGTAATCCCGAAATTTTTATACCCCAAAGGGAAAAACGCATCTTCTTTCCGCTCTGTCTTTTTTCAACACTCCACCTAAAAAATATGCCCATGCCCCCAAGCCGTAGCCTGGAAGCATGAGCATAACCGGCAGGATAAAAACATGATGGCGATTCCGCCTTTTTATGCCGGACAGACTTCCGCCGTAAAACCGGCTTCTGACAATATCTTTTTCACCCGGGAAACCGCTTCGTCATCATTGCTTTCAACGGTCATTATCCGCTCCGGACTTTTCAAATCCACGCTCCAGCTTTCTATTTCCGCAGCCGAATCCAATTGTTCTCTGACTTTGGCAACGCAATTGTTGCACTTCAAACTTGTTTTTAATTTAAAAGTTTTCATCTTACTTTCCGATTATCTATTCTACATTACAAACGTTAAAAAAACGGAAGGGTTGCACCCCTCCGGTCAAATCTTTTTTGCCTTTATCCGCAGACTGTTGGTGACCACGGAAACAGAACTGAACGCCATGGCCGCTGCCGCAATCATCGGATTCAACAAAAAGCCGCAACAAGGATAAAGGATGCCGGCAGCCAACGGAATACCGATGACATTGTAAATAAAAGCCCAAAACAGATTCTGACGGATAGCCTGCACGGTTTGCCGGGAAAGATTCCAAGCCTTGGGTATCGCCTGCAAGTCAGAGGTTATCAGGGTAATCTTCGCCACATCTATCGCAATGTCAGAGCCTTTTCCCATGGCAATGCTGACATCCGCCTGCGCCAACGCCTGCGAATCATTGATGCCGTCACCGACCATTGCCACTATCTCGCCTTTCCCCTGCAATTCCTTGATAAAATCGGATTTATCGGAAGGCATCATTTCCGCCTTATAATTTTTCAGTCCGATTCCAGTGGCAACCGTTCCCGCCGTAACGGCATTGTCCCCGGTCAGCATATAAACGTTCAGGCCTTTTTCCTGCAACTGCCGGATAGCCTCCACCGAACCCTCCTTGACCTTGTCGGCAATCACGATTAATGCCAGAATCCGCGCTCCGTCCGCAAAATACACGACGGTTTTGCCCTCCTTGCTACACGTTTCCGCCAAATCCTGCTGTTCCGGAGATTCCGGGATATGATGCGCCTGCAACAAACGGCGATTGCCCACGTAATATCGTTCCCCCTCAACTACACCGCGAATCCCCTGTCCCGTCACACTCTCAAACTCCCCTTTCAATGTCACCGTCTCTCCTTCCCGACTTAAACGGGCGACAACCGCATCTGCCAAAGGATGCTCCGATTGGCTTTCCAAATACACCAGAACGGGCACATACCGTTCCACCTCCACTTCCGGACTCCAGAAGATATCGGTCACTTCGGGTTTACCCTCCGTAATCGTACCGGTTTTATCCAGCACAATGGCAGTCACTTTACACAAATGCTCCAGACTTTCCGCATCCCGAATCAGGATATTGTTCTCGGCACCCTTGCCAATGCCGACCATAATGGCGGTAGGTGTCGCCAGCCCCAAAGCACAGGGACAGGCAATGACCAGAACCGCCACGGAAGTCAGCAAGGCATGCGTGAAAGCCAAATCCTCACCGACCAGCATCCATATCGCAAAAGTAAGCACGGCAACAGAGATGACGACCGGCACAAAAATGCCGGCAATCTTATCCACCAGTTGCTGAACCGGAGCCTTGCTTCCCTGTGCCTCCTGAACCATTTTGATGATTTGAGCCAGCACCGTATCGCGCCCCACTTTCTCCGCCACGAACCGAAAACTTCCTTTTTGATTGATTGTCCCGGCAAACACCCGGCCTCCGGCACTTTTCTCCACGGGTATGGGTTCGCCCGTTATCATACTCTCGTCCACAAAAGACACGCCATCGCTCACCGTACCGTCAACCGGAATCTTATCTCCCGGCTTCACCAGTAACACATCGCCGAACTGTACC
>CAMWQQ010000150.1 GCA_947176455.1 uncultured Odoribacter sp.
TCATTATATATGTGGATTTCTTTAAAGAAATATTTTTCCTCTGGGAATAAAGGAAATTTCTATTGGGAGTAAGGTTAACTTCATTACCGGAACGGGAATCTTCGAGTGTACTGAAATATTCCTGCTTGTCCTCCTTGAAAATAATTGCCAACGGAGATCATGACAGGCAAAAATATAATTCACAAGAGTATAGTCTTATAGTCTGCAAAAGAATGTATTGCGACAAGATAAAAATGAGCGACGCAAGATTATATATCTTTTCTATTCTCTAAACGTTTTCAGTTCCATGTCCGCAAAATATTTTCGCAACCTTTAGAGTCCAGTTCTAAACTAATCGGAACATCATTATAAAAAAGAGGGGGGGGCTCTTTTTTGCGCGACCTTTTCTTCTGAGCCCCCCAAGAGATTTAGCCTTTATCTGTTGAAAGGAAAATAATACGTCCCGTATAAAATCACAACCCTCATCAGGATATAAAAAATGGGATGCTTTCACATCCCATTTTTGCTATTCTGTTGACATATCAATAGTCATTCTGGTCGTCTTCATCCACACCAGGAATAAATTTCCAAGTGGAGTTGTCATTGGCATCCGTATAGGAGGAACCGCCGACGGTGACATAACCATAACCGTCCAGCGAGAAAGCGACTCCGGCAACCCGAGTCATCATCGCTGACGGGAATTCGGTCACTTCATACCAACGGTCTTTTTCCAAGCGGTATTCCCAAGCCGTCCTGGTGCCAACACCACCGCAAATGTATCCTTTCCGTCCATCCCTGTCTGAGGTAAACGCCATGGCGTAGCTTCTGGGGATTTTCCCGTAATCGTCGTTAAAGCTACCGTCCAAATCCTGCAGAGGTCTTTTCTTGTCCCAAGTCGTTCCATCAAAAATATTAACATCCGTCACATTGCTTCTGCCATTCGAACCCAGGCAAACAATCGCTTTCCCATCCAATACGAAAACGACAGCCCCAACGCAAGCATCTCCTTTAATCGCCATTTCACTCCATTTACCGGTAGCAGGGTCATACTCGTAAATGTTTTTGGAAACCCGTCCGTCTACCTGCCCTGTTCCGACGTATCCTTTGCCATTCAGCGTAAATCCGATTCCGCCCCAGAACCTGCAAGCAAGAGTATCCTCTACAAATTCACTGATATCGGTCTTGGCATATTCATCACCATTCTTTATCCATTCTCCGGTTTTCAGATTCAGTTTATAAAAATCGCTGTAATAATGGTCTTTCTTGTCTGCCGAAGAAGACTTATCCCGGAAACCGGCTCCGACAAAAGCGGTGTCACCGATGACAAAAGAAACCGAACCCTTACGCCCTTCTACCGGGAAATTTCCGATATTTTTCCAATCCTTGCCGTCGAATCTATAAAAATTCCGCAAGAACTTGTCCTGCGTACTCAGTCCCGCATTATATCCCATTCCGATATAAGCCGCATTTCCGTACTCAAACGAAGTTGCCAATACACGGTAATCACCGGGGAATGCATTGGATTTCTCCCAGTCTCCCCATGTATCGTCATCGGAATCACAAGCCGAGAAGAAGATTCCCAAAGCGATCAGGCATAAAAAATTCACCTTTTTCATAAACTATTTTTATCCATTAATTACTATTCGCCATAATTGTCTGGCAAAACTACATATTTTTTGGGGATAATTCCAAGCGAAACCCCATTTAAAATCAAAAAGAACATGCGATTATGTATTTTTAACAAAGGCATCAAATCCTAAATTACCTTAATTATGCCTTAAGTGTTCTCTCCTTCCGCAAGAAAATGGAAATCCTTGGCGGAATTTTTAGAAAATAACTTTATCTTCGCACCGGATAAAAACATACAAACATGTTGCGAATCATTGCTTTCATATCAGCCCTGCTCTGTCTGGCATACGCTTGCAACAACGATTTGTCGACTATCGGGCAAGGGATGATCAACAACAACAATTATATCGGAGAAGAGAGTTTGATGCTGACCAACACGGCGACCGTCAAGGCGGACTCTTTCATCACTTCGTGCGGAGAGTATGCCACTTCTTCAAGCTACATCAACCTGTTGGTCATGGGCAGATACGAAGACGAATACAGCGGTACGACCGAAGCCACGCCCTGTTTTCAGATAGCCCCGGCTTCAGTGTTGTCTCTCCCGAACAACGCGGTTCTGGATTCCACGACTCTCCATTTCGCCTATGCAGGCAACCTCTGGGGCGATACGCTTTACGACATCAAATTGCAAACGTTCCACCTCTATCAGCTGAAGGAATTTCCAGAACTGAACTACGACAACAACACGTATTTCTACAACACGCAGCCGGTCGATATCGACAAACGGATTGCCACCACCACGTTCTACCCTTATCGCACCAACCTGGCAAAAGCCTATTTCAAAATAGACCCGGAAGTCGGCGAGGACTTGTTTGACCGGATGATGTACCGCCGGGGCAAGGACGATGACATTTACGACAACAGTGCGGCAGGCAATTTCACCTATTACAATTTTCTTCAATACTTTAAGGGGCTTGCCATTGTCGCCGATGAAGGCAACAACTGCCTGATGACCATTCACGCATTAAGCGACAGCCTGTATATGCAATTCCATTACTCCGTGAACGGAACCTCCAGTACCCTGCGTTTTCCGCTCACCCAAAGGGAATACCAATACAACCGAATCGTGAACACCCCGACAGCAACCTTCGAATCCCTGACCGACCAGCAACAGGAAGTCACCTTTGAGGAAGCCGACAACAAAGCCTTCACCCAAGGAATGTGCGGATACATGACCAAGCTGACGTTGCCGGAAGCTCCGCACTACGACAAATACATGACCATTATCAAAGCGCAACTTGAAATCAAACCGGATTTCATGTACAATAACCCCATCGCTTTACCGGCGACCATCAACGTGTACACCACCAACGACCGGAACGAGTTCACCGGCATGCTTTACAACAACAGTGAATCGACCGTGACCGGCACGCTGGTGAAAAACGACCAGAACACCGAGGACACCCGCTATATCTTCGACGTCACCGAATATTATCAGAACCTCAGCGCAGCCCCTCCCATGGGAAAAGGGCAGCAAGTGTTGCTGAGCGTCCCAAACGACGGCTATTCCAGCAAAGGCATCTCCTTCGATCAAATGGTCGTTCTGGAAGAACCGGTGCTGAGAGTCTATTACGCTAAATATAAATAACCGGAATACAACCCGACACCATGATAAAAAGAATCCTTCTCTGCCTGTTGCTGTCTGTCGCATTCCTGAAACTGCAAGCCCAGGAAAACATCGGTTCGCCGTATTCCGTGTACGGCATCGGACTGCTACCGGCAAACCAAGGCCCTTACACGGCAATGGGAGGCGTATCGGCCGCCATGCGCGACAACCGAAACATCAACTTCCTAAATCCGGCATCCTATACAGCCCTGGACAGCAACCGCTATCATTTTCAACTGGGCATCAGCGGAGAATACGCCTACATTTCCACGCACAAGGAAAATTCAAATTACCGGGTGGCTCAGAATGCCGATTTGAACATGGCATTGCGTTTGTGCCGTAACCTGTATTTCTCATTCGGATTCACCGAAAAATCGGACATCGGCTATGACCTGAGATATTCCTACACCATTTCGGGCAGCACTCTCGGCAAGTTCAACCAGAACATTTCCGGAGAAGGGGGATTGAATGACTTGTATGCCGGATTCGCCTGGAAATACAAAAACCTGTCCATCGGTACCAATTTCTCGTACCTTTTCGGAAAAATTGAAAAACGGCAGACGTTGACCGCAGATCTAGCCAACAGTTTTTACATCCGAACCAGCGAAAACAACCGGGTACGCAACTTTCTGTTTCAACCGGGCATACAGTATCATTTCCAACTGACCCCGAAATCCCGGATTACCATAGGGACAAGCATGAACTTCACCCAAAAGCTGAAGGCAAAAAAAGAGTTCATCTCGTACAAGGTCAGCACTTCCAGCGGTAGCAACACCATGCTCGACGAAGAAACCCTCAGACGTGGATACATCAAATACCCCTTCCGCATCAACAGCGGTCTGACCTACCAGTTCAAAAACAAATGGCAGGCAGCCGCCGACTATACGTTTCACAAAATGTCGGCTTACGAAGAGTTCAAAGTCAACCAGAAGCTGAAAGACTATTACAAAATCAACGCCGGCGTGACATGGACACCCGAAGAATCCGGCAGATTCTGGTGGCAACGCAACAAATACATGGCGGGTGGCTATTTCGTCAAATCGGAAATCCAGCTAAAGGAAACAAACATCAATACCTTTGGCGTCACCCTGGGCACTCAGATGCCTTTTGTCATCAGGGTCGCAGGCAGGTGGCAGGAACTACTCCTTGGCGTCGCCTTGGACCTGGGCATGCGAGGTACCGAAAAGCAGGGAATGATCCAAGAAAAGTATGCCAAGCTCCGTCTCAACATCGCTTTCAAGGAACTCTGGTTCGTAAAGCAAAAGATTAACTAAACATTAACAACAAAACGATGAACATGCACATCGTTTTGTTTGTTTTATAACTAACTTTGTATCTGTTAATTTTTTTATCATAAATTCACAAGACGATGAAGAAAACTTTATTTCCAATTGCAGCTATCGCATTCTCCCTGGCCGCATGCGTTTCCACTCCGAAATTCACGATTAAGGGAACCATAGAAGGAGAACAGGAGGGCAAACAATCAAACAATGCGTATCTGGTGAACGGGAAAGACACTCTTGCCCAAGCGACCATCACCAACGGTAAATTCGTATTGACCGGCAACGTTGCCAACACAACAAGTGCTTACCTTATACTGGAAGGCAAAAGGATGGGGCTTCCTATCATTTTGGAAAACGCCAAGTACACCGTGGACTTCGACCTGAACAATCCAACGGAAACAAAAATTGAAGGTACTGAAAACCAGGGTATTTTGAACGAATTCATGGCCATACAGGGTGCACAACGAATGAATCAATCCAGAATCTTCCAAGAATACAGAGAAGCCGCCACAGCCAAAGATACCGCTAAACTCAGAGTGTTAGGCGAAGAGTTCGAGAAATCAAATAGGGAATCAACAGAAAAACAAGAAGCCTTGATTCAAGAC
>CAMWQQ010000151.1 GCA_947176455.1 uncultured Odoribacter sp.
CGACCCGGAAATCCTGATTCTGGACGAACCGATGACCGGACTTGACCCGAATCAACTGGAAGAAATCAGGCAGTTGATTAAGGCCTGCGGAAAAGACAAGACCGTTCTGCTGTCCACGCACATCATGCAGGAAGTGGAAGCCATTTGCGACCGGGTGATGATCATCAACCGGGGAAAAATCGTTGCCGACCAGTCTATCCGGACGATGCAGTCTCAGGCGGGTGGACGGCTGAACATTTACATCCGTTTCGCTCCCGGAACGGACAGTGCCTGGCTGGCGGAGTCCGGTTTGTTACAAACGCTCCGGCAGGAATCTCCTGAATCCTGGCAGGGAACGGCATCGGTGCAGGAAGATCCCCGAACCGAACTTTTTAACTTGGCCGCCCGGCATCAGTGTCCGATCATCGAATTGCGGACGGAGGAAAACAATCTGGAAAAAATATTCAGGGATTTGACCCGCTCCTAAAGACAAAAATCGGGGACAGGCAAGAGCCTTCCCCCGATTCGTTTTATGAATTCAGATAATCGATACCTTATTTTAAAGGTATTTTCTCGATTCTCCGTTGGTGTCTTCCACCTTCAAATTCTGTGGTCAGAAAGCGTTCGATGATGTCCTGTGCCTCCTCGTATGGAATGAAACGTGCAGGAATACAGCAGATGTTCGCGTTGTTATGCAGTCTTGCCAGCCAAGCCAGTTCGACCGTCCAGCAAAGAGCACCGCGGATGCCCTGATGTTTGTTCACAGTCATGCAAACACCGTTTCCGCTACCGCACAAGGCAATTCCTCTTTCAAATTCACCGCTTTCTACGGCAACCGCCATGGGATGAGTGGTATCCGGATAATCCATACTTTCAGCGGAATGGGTTCCGAAATCCTTTACTTCATGCCCCTTTTGGCGAAGGTATTTCACCAGTTTTTCTTTATACTCGTAACCGGCATGGTCACAGGCAACAGCTATTTTCATATTCGTTTTCCTATTAAAACCATTGTGAAAGTCTCGACCATCACAACAATTCGGTTATATTGACTGCCACAAATTTAAACAAAAAAGAAGAAATCTATGGCATCAGTAAAAATTAAATTCAGGTCGTCCATGGTTGATGACCGGGAAGGCTCCTTGTATTACCAGGTGATACAAAAGCGGGTGGTTCGGCAAGTTCATTCGGGGTACAAGATTTTTGCCTCGGAGTGGGATGGGCGTTTGTCCGAAGTGATTTTGCCGTTTTTCGACGAGAGCAGGAGCGGTTATCTACTGGCTTTACAGAGGCATATTTCGGAGAATGTCGCCCTATTAAAAGGTATCATCCGAAACTTTGAGCGGGAAGAGAAAGACTACACTTCCGATGAGGTGGTGGAGGATTATCTGGCTATTGTGAATACTCGGGATATGGTTGCTTTTTCTCGACAATTGGTGAGGCAGTTGAGACAAATCGGACGCGACCGTACCGCTGAAACGTATGCTACTGCATTGAATAGTTTCATCCGTTTCCGAGAGAAGTCGGGCGAAGGGGATATCCCATTGGCAAAGGTGGATTCAAGGCTGATGATGGCTTACGAGATTTATTTGAAATCGCAGGGGGTGTGTCCCAACAGCTCCTCCTTTTATATGAGAAACCTGCGGGCAATCTATAACCGTGCCGTCGAGCAGGGAATGACGGTGCAACGCAGTCCGTTCAAGTACGTTTACACCGGTATCGACAAAACCGTCAAGCGGGCGGTTTCTATCAAGGTCATCCGGCAAATCAGGGATTTGGATTTGACGCATTCCTGTGCAATGGAATACGCCAGGGACATGTTCCTGTTCAGTTTCTATACACGCGGAATGTCCTTTGTGGACATGGCTTTCTTGAAAAAGAAAGACTTGCAGAACGGCGTATTGGTGTATCGCCGGCGCAAGACGGGACAACAGCTTTTTATCCGGTGGGAAAAGCCCATGCAGGAAATCGTGGAGCGGTATCTGGTCTCGGATTCTCCTTTCCTGTTGCCGATTATCCGGAACATTGGCGTGGAGGAGAGGCGACAGTACCGGAATTCGGCGCATCTGATCAATGCAAAGCTGAAATGGATTGGAAAAGTGTTGCATACGCCTGTCCCGCTGACCATGTACGTGGCGCGTCACGCTTGGGCAAGCATTGCCAAGAGCAAGAACATTCCCCTTTCAGTCATCAGCGAGGGAATGGGACATGATTCGGAGAATACCACGCGCATTTACCTGGCGTCATTGGACACTTCAATCGTGGACAGAGCTAATCGCTGTATCCTCAAGTCTTTGTAAAGGCGAATCGTGTATTTTTCTTTCCAAGAGAAGTATTTGTGCAACAAATGTATGCAATTATTCTTGAATATTGCAAAAATGGTTTAAAATATTAAAAGAATAGATACGTTTTTTTAGCAAAAACGGTTTCTGCTATCGAATAACTCATTCATAATCAAGAAACATACATAAGTAATACTTCTCTTGGAAAGAGAATCATGTAATGGATTATGCCATGACAGAGGAGGTTTGCAAGCGTAAACACCTGCTCTGGCGTGGCATCGGTGGTGTTTTTAGTGATGTGTTATAAACAAATAAATTCAAGTAATGAGAAAATTTCGACTAATCATGAGGCTATGGATATTCTTTAGCCTGTTTTTTGTGCTAAATACACAGGTCGTCCTGGGTGAGGTACAAGGCGAAAAAGCGAGGACCTCGTCCGTTGTCAGCGAACCGCAGGTTCCGCAGACGAGGAAAGTGAGGGGTAAGGTACTAGACGCCAAGACAAACGAACCGTTGGTAGGCGTTACCATTGCCATTCGGGGCAAGAATTTGCCGGTTATGGGTAGTGCCACCGACAGAAACGGACAGTTCTCTATCGACGTGCCGGAAGTGGTCACGGAACTGGCTTTCAGTTTTATCGGTTACAAGGCGCAGACCTTGCCAGTTGACGTTCAGCATGAAATGGTTGTCCGTTTGGAAGAAGAAGCCGTTTCCATGGAAGAGGTTGTGGTGACCGGTTATCAGAAAATAGACAGACGGCGTTCCACCAGTGCCATTTCGACGGTCAAGGCGACGGACGTGTTGGTGCCGGGTATGACCAGTATCGACCAGGCATTGGAAGGACGGATTCCCGAATTGATGTTTCTTGCCAATTCCGGTGAAGTGGGAGCCACAGCCCGAATCCGCGTGCGTGGTACTTCTACGCTTATCGGCAACCGGGAACCGCTTTGGGTATTGGATGGATTTGTCATGCGCGACCCTGTTCCCGTGGATGTCGAGGACCTGAACAATCCCGATTACATCAACATTGTGGGAAACGCCATTGCAGGTATCAACCCGCAGGACATTGAGCGAATCGACGTCTTGAAAGATGCTTCGGCTACCGCTTTGTATGGAACGAAGGCTGCCAACGGTGTCATCGTGGTGACGACCAAGAAGGGGTCTGTCGGTACGCCCCGGTTCTCCTACAACCATTCTTCCAAATTGACCCGTCGTCCCCGTTACACGGACAGAAGCATCAACCTGATGAACTCCCGGGAGCGCGTACAGTTTGGAAAAGAGTTGAGCGACCTGCACTATCAATTCCCCTCCACGATGCCGGATGTCGGCTACGAAGGGGCGTTGCACCGTTATTATACGGGACTTATCGATTATTCGCAGTTTGTCGATGAGGTGCTGTGGTTCGAGCGTGTGAACACCGACTGGTTCGACGTGCTGACCCAGGACAGTTATTCCCACGACCATACGTTCGGGGTATCCGGAGGTTCGGATAATATGCGTTACTATGTGTCTTTGGGAGCCGACTTGGAAGACGGTGTTTCTCGGACCACTTCCACGGAACGCTATACGGCAATGGTCAACCTGGACATGAACTTTTCGCCCAAGTTGCGTGTCAATTTCTCCTTGAATGGAAATGTACAGCATAAAAATCACCTCATATCGGAAATCGATGCTATGGATTATGCTTACAATACTTCCCGCGCCATTCCTTGTTACAATGAAGACGGTTCGTTGTACTATTACAATGTTGCCGGTTATGGCGGGATGAACGATTATACCCGCGAATTCCGCTACAACATCCTTAATGAAATCCGGAACAGTTCCAACACCTACCGGGGAAACACGTTGAACAGCTATCTGACGTTGCGTTACAAGGTGTTGGAAGACCTGGAAGTGTCCGTAGCTGGAAATTATTCGCACAGTAGCACCTTGCAGGAAAAATGGTGGGGCGAGAAGAGCCACTACGTTGCCCGATTGAAGAATGCCGAATATGAAGAGGTCGGATTGACCGATGACGCGGGTAAGTGCCTTTTGCCTTATGGTGGTGTGTTGAAAACCGACCTGTCGGAATCGGACGTTTTTACTTTTCGGACGCAGGTGGATTACCAGAAGATGTTCGGCGAGGAGCAGCAGCACCTCATTGGAGCCATGGGCGGATTTGAGATGAACGGCAACACTGCCCGCACAATCGGTGATGAGAATCGGGGATTTGTCAAGGAACGCGGATTGCAGTTCATTGACAATGTGGATCTGGACGCTTATCCTCATTACCAGAAATGGCTCAACGCGAAACACCGCACGATAGGACACAACATCACCCGTGAACTTTCCGGTTACCTGACGCTGAGTTATAGCTACAAGGATTATTTCACCTTGAATGCTAACGGTCGTTTCGACGCTTCCAATAAGTTCGGAGACCGGAGCAACGAGCGGTTCTTGCCTATCTGGTCGGTGTCGGGTATGTGGAACATCAAGGGTACTCTCCTGAAACATACGGATTTCATCTCGGACATCCGTTTGCGGACATCTTTCGGTACGCAGGGGAATATGTTGGATACGCAAAGTCCCAACCTGATTCTCCAACAGGGCGTTTTGAATACCATGTACAATGAAAATGTTTCTCACGTTTTCCGTTATCCGAATCCCAACCTCAAATGGGAGGAAACCCGGCAATTCAATATGGAATTGAACCTTGCTTTCCTCAACCACCGTCTGACGACGAGCGGGACCGTTTATTTCAAGAAAACGACCGATTGTTTTACCGATGTCAAAGTATCTTCCGTTAACGGTTTGCCGAGCAAT
>CAMWQQ010000152.1 GCA_947176455.1 uncultured Odoribacter sp.
TTGTAGCCAATCAGCTCCGACGTCAGTTTCAGAAACTGCGAATAGCGATTGTTCAGAATCTTTTTTCCCTCTCCCCGGTGATTTCCAGCAAGGTATTGAATCCCTGCCACGATATTGCCCGCCAGAGTCAACGATGTCTGCCAGAACAAACGGTTGGGATTCCGGTAAGTCGCCACCCGGTCGTAAGTATAAGTATAGGACATAGAAGGGATAAACTGGTTCTGGAAACTCTGCGCCACGGCAGGGTTGCGCATCGTAACGGAATCGAAAGCACTCGAAGTCCTCAACAAATAAGTATAATTCAACTTAAAGGGAACAACGGAATGATAGTTCCGGTAAGAAGAATTAAAGTCGTAAGTGGCACTGCCCCAAAAAGAAACCATTCGGAAATAATTGTGTCGGTTGAGCAAATCCGCTCCCACCTGGAACTGGGTCTGTTCCCGCCGGTCCCGATCGGACTTCAAAAACTTAGGTATCAACAAGCGGGGAACGGACAAATGAGCGTTTAACCCCAGCTCGTAAGAATTAACCAACCCCGAATTTCCGGCAACCTCCTTGTTGCCCCCAATCTGCCACTCATAAGAGCCGGTGAACCGAACCCCGAATGTCTCCGCCCGCTTGAACATATTCCGGTTCGTAATCCCCAGCGTCAATCCAGGTCCCAGCAGGTTGTTCGACTTTGAAGAAACATCGATTTCCACTTCCGTTTCCACGGGCAGAGCGAACTCACCGCTGATTTGCATATCCAACACCTTTCGGTCTGCCGAATCTGGAGCGGTAATCGTCATATTGGCAAACTTGAACACCCCCAACTGGACAAAACTCGCCTGCGTCCGGCTCTGGCGCACCGCCGAATAAACCTGTCCGGGTCTCACCTTTACGGCGCGCATCAGCACATCGGGCTTTAAAGTCACAGGGGGAACATACAAGATTTTAACCTGGTCCCGAAAAATGGAATCCTGTCCTTCCCCGCTGTCGTTTCCGGACAACACGACCTCCACGTTCCGGATTTCATACACCTGAAAAGCATTTTCAGGAATCCCCTGCTTTAGACCAATGCGGACATCGGCAACCCGACCTCCGACCGTCGTATCGACCAAAAATTCAATGTAATCCGGCTGAAAGAAATAATACCCCCTGTTCCTCAGCCGGTCCGAAATCCGTTGTCGCTCCTCGTTCAGAATATTGACATCATACTGCTCACCGGTCTTCAGCTCCGAAAATCTCATCGATGCCCTCACGATAGAATCCATAGCCGGTTGCCAACCCCACAACTGTATCGTACCGTAACGGAAAGGCTCGGGCAAATCCACCTCGTAAGCGATACGCGCCTTCTTGGGATTGTGTTTTCTGGGAATAAGCTCATAGCGGGTGCGGATTCCGTAAAATCCGAAATCCTTCATATTATTCTCCACCATTTTCAATCGCAATGCCGGCTGTACGTCCGAAATCAAAACGGGCTTTTTCGCCAGTTTCCGGTACAACCACCATTTGAAGCCCTTTTCCTTTTTTATATTCCAGTTGTATGCCCATAACCCAGTGGGGAAAGGCGTGCGGACATAGGGAGCATACAACGGATTATTGGGCTTGACGGACAAGGGGCTTGTTACCCCCGACTTCTGCGCACCGTTCAGTTTCACTTTTGCAGGCGCTTCTATCTTCATTTTTTTCACGCCGACATAAAGCAGTTCTCCGTCCGCCAGTTTTTTCGTCGTGGAGCAAGCGGAAAAAAATAACAAGCACAACAAGCCGGACAATAGGCGCACACCCGCACATCGGCATCCGCCTGCCGTTCCTATTCTACCTCGATATTCCTTTTTGTTCCTCATATCTCCGCCCTTTATTCTTCACTTTTCGCCCTTGCTTTCCGCTCCTCCCGGTTCTTGTTTTTGAACAGGTCCCTGAACTTCCGGAAATTTTTCCGCCAGACGATACCCGCACCGGTCTGGGTCACCTCCCCGTCCAAAACGCTCTCATAGTTTGAATGCCGGAACACCTTGGCATACAAGTTCTTTTTTGGGGTCAGGACATATTCTATGGAAATATCGTCCACCAGATTATCCTGCAAAGTACTGCCCCCCTGTCCTTCGTTGCCGTCAGTAGATATTCTCCCGCCGATTTTCACCCGCACCCGGTCATTGAACAATTGCTTGGAAAACTGGTAAGTGACATCCGTCCGCGTCATATTCTCCTCCGTGTTGCGGGAATCAAAGCCCACCGTCAGTCCGGCTTTCCGGGTATATTTGTTCAATTCGTTTTCGACAAAACCGTAAATGGCATTGTTGGCAATATTGGTGCTTCCGTTTGACTTTGTCGCCCCCGGCGCAGTGTAAGTATTGTAAATCAACAAATTCAACGCCTGACGAGTCCGTTCTTCCGGAGAAAAAGTGGACAGTTGATTCTGAATGACCATATCGTTCGGAGCGGACAAGTCAAACGTAATGTCCGGACGGTTCAACGTATTCCTTATCCGGATAATGGCATCAAAAATCACCTGCCGGGTCTGGTCGCCGTCCTCCACATTGGCTTTCACCTGCGACGAAGCCGAAATCCCCAAGGCGGGATTCATCACATTTCCCGTCCACTCCACAAAACTGCCCTGCTGGATACTGAACTCTTTTTTCCCCACAATCGACACATTATACACGACCACGCCCCCGGTCAGGATGTATTTGCCGGACAAAGTCGTTCCGCTCTCCGGATTCATTGCCAGCACCAGATTTCCTCCTCCTTGAATATTGACCCGATCGTTCCCGTCATCCGACAAATCCACGCCCAGTCTGACTTGGTCGCCGATTTCGACCAACATCTGCAAGTCAAAACCGCCAGCATTCACCCGATTGGTCAATTCATCCTTTTCCTGAAGCGTCGTATCGCGGAAAGAGACAAACCGGACCAAATCCGCACTTTTATCCACCACCTCTGGAGCAA
Source organism: uncultured Odoribacter sp. (assembly GCA_947176455.1). Classification (GTDB taxonomy): domain Bacteria; phylum Bacteroidota; class Bacteroidia; order Bacteroidales; family Marinifilaceae; genus Odoribacter. The sequence continues at coordinate 2,932 of CAMWQQ010000152.1, forward strand.
CACTGCGCAACGTATAGGTAATATCCGTCTGATTCAGCAAATTGGCGTTTCCGGAAACACTCAGATCGGAAAACAAGCCTGCAATTCGGGAGTGAATATCGACATACGCCTTGCCGTAAATCAAAGAGGTTTCATTTTTCCGGACATTGACCAATTCGAAATTGCGTGCCTCCACCGCCACATCCATATTCATCCGGTCAAAAGGAGTCAAAGCGACATCCCCGTTCAGTAACAAACGGCTATTGTCCGGCGCAAAGAGGCGATATTTGCGGAATCCTATCCGCCCGTCCTGCACGTCAATCCGGGTCGTGTCCAGCCGGAAAACAGTACCCAGCATCACCACCTCCGCCGTTCCCTCCTGAAAAGCCAACGTGCCGTTTATCCGGGGAGCCTCCGAGGTTCCCCGAAAATGCAAATCTCCCGTCAATGCTCCTCCCAACCTCACCAAATCGGCAGGCACAAAAGCATTCGCCACATACAAAGGCACGGCAGACAACTCCGCATCCACCTCCACGCTACGGTCTCCGGAAGTCGAAAACGCCCCTTGCGCCACCACCCGACGGATACTGTCCATACTCAGTTCCAAATGCACCGTATGGTCGGCAAAACGATTGTCGGTCACATATTTCAATCCCAAATCCAGCGTTCCTATAGGCTGACGCTCATAGCTCAAACCGGCAATCCGAATATTTCCGTCAACGCCCGTTTCCTGCCACCGGGTATTCAACAACAGATTCGTATTCAAAACTCCACCCAGCTGTGGCATAAACGGAATCATTCGGGACAAACCTGCCAAATCAATTCCAGCCATTTCCACTTGCAAACGCTCGTGTTCATCCCCCCGACTCTCCAATGAATGGATGCGAACCAACCGATCCTGATAAGCCATATTCAAATCTGCCTGAATCCTGCCATACGCTCCGACCTCTATCCGGTTGTCTGCGTTTACCTCCCAACGACTATACCCCAGCACGGGATTCGTCGGGAAAAAGCCGACCACGACCGAGGAATCCCCGATAACGGCATTGACGCCCAAGTCAAAACCGACTTCTCCCTGCGCATCCTTTTGCTTCAATTCCATACGGAACCGGTTCTGTTGCACCCTGCCGTTCACACTGACGTTAAACAGTCCCTTCCAGATTTCCGACGAACTCCCGGCAGAAAGCGAATACACCAGACTTTTCCCGGTCTGCCAGCAACCGGCTTGAACCGAATCCAGACGCAAATCGCCCCGATAAGGGGCATTGGCGACAAAACCGGCACGGAAACCGCCCCGTTTCCGGGAAACGACATCTACCGCCAATCGTCCAAACCCCACACCCCGGGAGGTCAAAAACCGGGCAACGGCATTCCCCTGCCCCCCGACAAGTTGCAACGCAAAAGGCGGTAAATCATCCTGCACCAGTTCCATATCCACGTTCCTGCTCTTCACCTGCTCCTGAATCAGCACCGCAGTCTTGGCAACGCCGTTGACAAATGCGGACACGGAAGTGTCCGTCCGGAACTTCAGATTCAAATCTCCCGCCACCAACTCCAGCCTGGTTTTCTCCCTATCGCTTGCCCCGTCCAGTTCCAAGCTTCCCAACTCGTGATTTCCATAAACATCCGACAAATTCAAGCTATCCAGTAGCAATTGCAAGGCATAATTCTCCTCTTTGCCCGCTGTGGCACGAACATCGACACGACCACCCACCGCCAAAGGCGTTTCCACCCAATGCAACCCCTGCAAATCAATTCGTCCCGTCCTTCCGCTCAAAGCCAACCGATACGCCTGACCGACGGAATCTCCACGAAAAACCAAATCTACCGGCATTCCGGCATCCCGGCTTGCAAAAGTCCCTTTCAATCGCGTTCTGTGCAAAGAGGCATCCACAGCAATGTTTTCATAGTCATAATGCTTGTATGACAACTGCCCGATACGGGCATCCACCTCGCATTCGGCATCTTCCCAAGTAAAATCCTGTCCGGCGAAACGACACGTCGCCGACAACACCCCCAAATCTTTGTCCGGCAAGAAATCCCCCAGTGGAAAGCGATTGACCGTCAAATCCGCATCGTATTGCTTTTTTCCGACATCGTAATGGGCATCCAACGACAGACACCCCTGCCC
>CAMWQQ010000153.1 GCA_947176455.1 uncultured Odoribacter sp.
AATCATAAGCATTAGGATTAAAAAAGGATTCATATTCGACCATTTTTCAAGTTCAACTTATCCCGGTTCACCGGGGGAGGATGTACACGTCATTTCGATGACGCAGCACCTCCACTTCCACGTCATACAGTTTCTCAATGTTTTCCGGAGTATAAACAGAGCGTCCGCCACAGGCAAAGACTTCTCCCTGTTTCAGCATAAGCACCTTGTTGCAATATCGTGCCGCCATATTGACGTCGTGAATGGTGATTGCCACCGTCATTCCTTCGTCCGCCAGGCGTTGCAAAAGTCGCATCACTTTCATCTGGTGGCTGATGTCCAGGTTGGCTATCGGCTCGTCCAGCAAAAGCAGGGAAGGCTGTTGCGCCAAAGCACGGGCGATGAACACCCGCTGCCGCTGTCCTCCGCTGAGCGTGTCCAACCCGCGCATTGCCACTTTTTCCAAATCCAGGCGTTCCAGCAAACTGGCGACACAATCCATATCTTCCGGTAATGGCCGGCTACGGATATAAGGTTTCCTTCCCAACAAAACGGTATCGAATACGCTGATGCCACCGATGAACTCCTCCGTTTGCGGAATATAAGCCAACAGACGGGACAACCGGTCGGCAGGTATCTCGTGCAACGCCACACCCCCTATCCGAATCGCTCCCGTGTTTATTTTCAGGATACGGGCAAGACATTTCAGCAAAGTGCTTTTCCCGGAACCGTTCTGCCCGAGAATGGCAAGCATCTCCCCCGGTCCAGCCTCAAAAGAAATGTGTCTCAGGGCTTTGAAGCCCGGATAATCAAATGATATGTCCTCAACCTGTAATTGCATAAGGTATGATTTAGGTTTGCCAAAAAAGAGCTATCCGCCTTTCTTCCGGGTCAACAGAAACAAAAACAACGGTACGCCCAAAAAAGAGGTCAGTATCCCCACCGGCAAGACAATCGGCGAAACAACGGTACGCGCCACCGTATCGCACAGCAACAGAAACATTCCCCCGAATACGACCGAGCCGGTGAGCAGAAATTCCTCGTTTTCGCCCATCCATTTTCGGACGATATGCGGAACCACCAATCCAACAAAGGCAATTACGCCAAAGAAGGAAACCGCCACCGCTGTGCACAAAGAAGCAATGACCAGTCCGGATATCCGACTCCTTTGGGGAGACACACCCATGCTCTGCGCATAGTCGTCCCCGGATGCCAGCACCTTGTAATCCCAGCGTTTAAAATAAAAATAGAGCAACGCCGGCAACAAGACGACGAGCATAATCCCTATTTTGTCCCAGTCGCCCCGCCCCAGGTCCCCGAAGTTCCAGAATACGATAGAAGCCAGTTGCACGTTGTCCGCCAAATATTGCATCACCGCGATGCCTGCGCCGAACAGGGAATTGATGATGACTCCCGACAAAACAATCGTCTCCACCGATGCCCGCCTTGCCTTTACAATCAGCAGGATGACCGCCAGTCCCAACAGGCTTCCCGCAAAAGCGAACAAAGTTACGAGGCAAGGAGCGACTGGGGCAAACCAGGCAGAAGCCTGAACTGCTCCGGCGATACTTCCCCCGAAAACGATGCAGCACGAAGCACCGAAAGCCGCCGCATTGGAAATGCCCAGCGTGTACGGGGACGCCAACGGATTGCGCAACAGGATTTGCATCACCGTTCCCGACAACGAAAGAACCACTCCGGTAACGATAGCCGCCAATATTCTCGGCAAACGGATGTTCAATACGATTTGCCGGCTCATTTCAATGTCTTTTCCCAGCAACAAATCCACGATTTCCCGGCAACCGGTCCGATGAGCCCCCGCCATCAAGGCGATACCCCCCGTAACGCACAACAACAGGGACATGCACCCGATAAACCTCCGGTTACGGGTCCGGTATTTTTTATATTGAGCAACAATCTTGTTCATCATCTGTCAAATTACCATTCTGCAAGACTTCTGTGTTTTCCCCAGCATCCAACCAAGTCGGACGCAATGGGGGCTCCGACAAAATGAAACATGATTTCGTTAGCCTTGTCTTCCATTGAAATATCGGCAAAGCGTTCCGGATAAAGCACTTTCCCGATATACCAAGCGTTAACGAGCATTACTCCAAAATTGGAATGATGATTGTTATAAGGCCACAAAGCATAAATCTGCCCCGTCCGGCAGGCTTTCAGCAAACGATTCAGCCCCGGACGGTTCCTCAACTCTTCACGTACCAACGGTTCCCCTCCCGCATCGACAAAAATGACGTCGGGATTCCATTCCAGCAACTGTTCCCAGTCAATGTACGTGCCGGTAATCGGCGACACAAAGGTCGAATCCAGACCGGATGCGACATTATCCGCCCCCAGAAAATCAAACGCCGCATAGTAAGGGTCAGTCGAAACAATGCCCTTTTGCCCTTTATAGGAAATTCCCCCGACATACACTTTCCGGGATTTGTCCTCGCCTGCCGTTCTTTTTTTCAAATCGGCAAGCTGTGCGTCGATAAAAGCGAGCAGCGTGTCCACTTGCGCCTCCGTATGCAACACTTCTCCGATTTGTCGCAAAGACTGACAAAACACCGACCGCTTTCGCCCCATATCCCCGTACTCGATGGCAAAAACAGGTATTCCGGTACGTCGTTGCAATTCGTCCGCATCCCCGGGCGTCGTAGAGGACATAAAAATCACCTCGGGTCGTGCCAGCATCAGCAATTCCGGCTCTCCACCCATTCCCGGACCGATGACAGGCTTACGGAGCAATTCGGGATGAGCAAACGCATGGGTAAATTCGTTATGCCGGGTTTCCTGTTCTTCCACTCCGCAAATAAAAGGGACACCCCCGGCATAAGTCACCAGCCGAATTGCCGAAGAACGGATACAAACCACCCTGCCGACGGTGTCGGGCAACGCGACACGGCGTCCCAAAGCATCCGACACCATTCTTGTCGCAACTTTCCGACCACCCGGTACCGCACAGGCGCAACAGGACAAAAGAAGAAACAAGCCGTAAATAATTCTCATAACCGATTCATTCAATGGATGTGTATTGCCAATTTCAAATTCACCAGTCTTCCTGCCGACACGTAATTTCGGGTATTCAGATGCCGGTTGTTGAAGAGGTTGATGATGTCCGCCCCGACATAAAGCCTGTTCCGGAGGAACCACCTGGAAACCTGAACGTCCCATACGGCAAAACCCGCTATCGAGGCGGTATTGTCCTCCGCCGTGTATTGCTTGGACTTATACCGTCCCCGAAACATCACGTCGACCACTCCGCCCGTCCACAAGACGTATCCCTTCACCTGATTGCGCGGAGCATAGGTCAGCACCTTACCGTTCAATTCGGATTTTTTCCCGAAGTCTTTCACCCTCGGGTCATTATAGGAATAGTTCAGGTTGATTTTCAAACCATTCACCGGCAGATAATCCCAATCGACCTCCACTCCTTTCATATTCACCCTGGAAACATTCTCCCGCTTGAAAATGTCTATCTTTCCCCACATTTTTTCCCCGGTAGCCACATAGTAGAGAAAATCCCTTCCCCGGGCATAATATAACGAAGGAGAAAACGACAAGCGGGAAGTCAGCCGGAAAGTCCCGCCCACCTCATAATTATCCAAACGTTCGGGGCCCAATTCGGGATTGGCGATTTTTGGACCTACCCACATCCAGCCGGAACGACAGAGGTCGTCCAGTATGGATGCCCGGAAACCCTGCGAATAAGAAAGATAGGCGGAAATTGACATGGTCGGATTAAAACGCAACGCCACCTTGGGCGAGAAATGTTCCCAGCGATTATTTTTCAGACTTCCGTTATAGCCGTTGAAGTTAGCCACATTATCGCCCTCCGCCAGGAACCAGCCTTTATGGAAAAAAGCGTTGTCGTAACGTATCGCCACTTGCAACCAGAAACGTTCTTTCCAAAAATTCAATTCATCCATAACAAACAGGGACAGCATGGTCATCGTTCCCTGATTGAACACCTTGTCCGGCGAAGTCACATAATGGTCGCCACCGTCGATGCTGCCGTTCTTGAACTCTCCGCCAATGGCTAAATCATGCCGTTTCCCCGTGAAACGGGTATGCAGCACAGCCCCCCAGTCATCCCGGTGGGACTTTACCCTGAACTGCTGATAACCGCCACCGTTCATCCGCTCGTCCAGCCGGAAATAATCCTGGCGTTGAAAATACAGGGCGGCATTGTAAGAAAATTTTCCTTCCCCGCCGTGAAAACGACTTTGTATGCGGTGGTGATTGAAATGGCGGTATTCCCCGTCGGGCGCCTCTATCTTTTCCCCTTCTCCCCTTTTGTCCCGATACAGGTCGTAGGACAAATCCACATTGAACAACGGACCGGGCGTGACCAACACTTTGGTGTATAGTCCACCTTCTTTCATAAAACGAGCCACGCTGTAATCGGGCGTCGTCCTTAAACTGTCGGGAATATTGTTGAAACCATCGCTTTGATTGAAGTATCCGGAAACCAACAAGGCGAGCCGCTCTCCCAAACGGCTGGACACGCCGACATTCGCCTTCCAAGTGTTGAGCGACCCGTATGCTCCGGAAGCATTCAGGGAAAAGGCATCAAGGGGTTTCTTGCCGATGATGTTGATGACTCCCCCCATGGCGTTGTTCCCGTAGAGCGAAGAACCGGGTCCCTTGAATACCTCTATGCGCTGTACATTATCCAGATGTATGGCGTTCCAGTTTACCGACCCCTCATCCGAGGTATTTATCGGCAATCCGTCAAAAAGCACCAGCGTGCGTCCCTGCTCGTCTCCCGCCAATCCCCGGATGCTGACGTTGCTATGGATATTGCTGATTCCGTCGGAACGGGTCGTATTCACCCCCGAAATCATGGTCAGAATATCGTCCACGCTCTGCGCCGGACTATTCCGCAACAACAGCGGAGTCACAATGCTGATGTTTCCAGGACTTTGTTCCACCGGACGTTCCTTTCCGGAACCAGTGACCACAACTTCCCGCAAGACCAACGCCGTATCGACAACCGTATTTTCCGCCCGAAGCGGAACGCCTGCCGACAAGC
>CAMWQQ010000154.1 GCA_947176455.1 uncultured Odoribacter sp.
GTTCGGAGATTTGCTGTTTTCCATGGTCAATGCCGCCCGGTTGTATGGAATCAATCCGGAAGATGCCTTGGAGAAAACCAACCGGAAATTCATCCGGCGCTTCGGTTATATCGAGGAGCAGGCAAAGGCGCAGGGGATGAGTATGAAGGAGATGACGCTGGAAGAAATGGAGCAATTGTGGGAAGAGGCCAAGAAACAGTCGTAGGGTGTTGAAGAAAAAGGGGTGAACGCAACAAGATTCCGGCAATTATGCATTTGACAGGGAAGTGGAAATATTTTGAGAATTACGGGGCGGGAATCGCCGAAGGGGAGTTGTATTTAAAGCAGGAGGGAAGCCGTTTGTCCGGTCGGATAGTGTTTACGGACAGATTGAAGGGGGAGATGCCTTATATGATACAGGAGTTTCTGACGGGAAAGGTGGAGGAACACAAAGTTCGACTGGAAGCGACGGAGTTTGACATCATTCATTCCGATTTTTCCGTTTCCTACGAGCTGGACAGTTGGTTCGGCATTTTGGTAGAAGATACGGTCATCAAGGGGGCGAGCCTTGACGAACAAGGGGTAGCGGGAAATTTTGAGTTTGTAAAAATGGACGGTAGTATGTCTGATAAATTGTAAATGTGTTTTGATATGGTAGAGATTGGAAAATATAATACGCTGACTGTTCTGAAAACGGTGGATTTCGGTGTTTATCTGGACGGAGGCGAGCGGGGGGAGATTTTGATGCCGAAGGAGTATGTGCCGGAAGGGTGTGCACCCGATGACGAGGTGAGGGCGTTTGTTTATTTTGATTCGGAGGACCGGATAGTGGCGACGACGGAGAAACCTGCCGTCATGGTCGGAGAGTTCGCTTTTTTGAAGGCGGTGGCAGTCAACCGGGTGGGGGCTTTCATGGACTGGGGCTTGCGAAAGGATTTGCTGGTGCCTTTCCGGGAACAGCGCGATACCATGGTGGAGGGCAAGTCTTATCTGGTGTATGTTTATCTGGATAAGGCGTCGGACCGGATTGTGGCTTCCACCAAGGTGGACAAGTATCTGGACCAGACTTTCCCCGATTATGAGCCCAATCAGGAGGTGGATTTGTTGGTGGCGCGCAAGACGGATTTGGGATTCGCCGTGGTGATTAACAATGCCCACTGGGGATTGATTTATGACAATCAGATATTTCAGCCGGTGAAAGTCGGTCAGCGGTTGAAGGGGTATATTCAAATGGTGCGTGAAGACGAGAAGATAGATGTGGCATTGCAGCCTGCCGGATTCGGCAAGGTGGAAGGATTGACCGCACTGATTCTGGAGAAGTTGAAAGATTACGGTGGCGTGCTGGATGTTTCTGACAAGAGCGAGCCGGAGGAGATTTACCGGCTATTCGGGTGCAGCAAAAAGACCTACAAGAAGGCTTTGGGCACGCTTTACAAGCAGGGACTGATAGATATCGACGACCTGGAAGTCCGGTTGAAGTCGGAGGAATAGTCGTGCCGTATGGTTCGGAACTCAGTCAATGAGTTCCAAATCCATGGCAGGAGGCATATTTTTGTGTTGCTTTTCTTCCTCCGGAAGCGTTTGTTGCACGAAATCGGGGAGATTTTCAGGTATGTTCGTGTGTTGTGCTTCGTTGTCTGTTTGTTCTGTTGTTTCTTCGGTTGCCTGTTCTTCTACGACAGGAGTCGTGTCTTGTTCTGCTGTCGTTTCCGGCTGGGTTTCGGGAATGATTTCCTCTTGGGGCGCCGATGGCGTCTCTTGCGATGTTTCGGTCGGGACGATTGTCTCCTCCGGTGCGCTGTTGGCAAGTACGGGTGCCGGTGTTTCGGCAGGCATTTCTTTGATTGTTGCTTCGGGTTCGGGCAGGGGTTTCGTTTCCTCTTGGAGGGCGTCGGTCTCCTTCGAATCAATTTCCGGCAGTTGGTCCAGTTCGTAGTCAAAAGCGAAGATTTCGGGATTGTCCAGTTTGCCGATTAATGCCATGATGTCTTCGTCCAACTCTTCTATGGGGGGAGTTCTTAGCGGTTCTTCTGTTGTTTCCGGCTGGGTTTCGGGAATGATTTCCTCTTTGGGAGCTGATGGAATCTCTTGTGGCGTTTCGGTTGGGACGGTTGCTTGCTCCGGTTCGCTGTTGGCAGGTACGGGAGCCGGTGTTTCGACAACCGTTTCTGTTGCTTGTGCTTCGGGCGTGTTCGCGCACTCGCAGGAGGTTACCGGTGTTTTTTCCGTCAGTTCCCCGTTTTCGCAACACAGGACACGCCCCGGATATTTCTCAATCAGGTCGTACTGGTGCGTGGCGATGATGACGGTTTTGCCCGTTTCGGATATTTCTTTCAACAATTCGACCAAACGATAGGAGGTTTCCGGGTCTATGTTTCCGGTCGGTTCGTCGGCGAGAATCAGCGGGGGAGCATTCAGCAGAGCCCGTGCCAGCACGATGCGTTGTTGTTCGCCACCGGACAGTTGGTGGGGCATTTGCATCTGTTTGTCCAGCATGCCGACGTTTTCCAGTACGGTTTCAATGCGCTCCTTGATGGCTTTTTTGCTTCTCCAGCCGGTTGCCCGCAGGACGAATTCCAGGTTGGCATATACGTTGCGGTCGATGAGCAGCTTGAAGTCTTGGAAGACGATGCCGCATTTGCGCCGTAGCATCGGAATCTGCGATTTCCTGATTTTTTTCAGTCGAAAACCGGCAACTTCCGCATTCCCGTATGTCAAAGGCAGTTCCGCATACAGGGTTTTGAGGAAGGAGCTTTTTCCGCTTCCCACTTTTCCAATCAGGTAGACAAATTCACCTTTCCGTATTTCAATATTGACATTTTTGAGAATAGTGTTGTCCTGCTGGCGGATGACACCTCCTGTCATTTTGATGATCGTGTCTGACATGATAATGTGCTGTAACGGTTATGCTTTTAACTCTTTCAGATTCTGTATCGTTGCAACGGGGTCGTCGGATTTGAAAACGAAACTTCCGGCAACCAAGGCGTCCGCTCCGGCGGAGACTAATTGCTGTCCGGTTTCCAGATTGACCCCGCCGTCCACTTCTATCAGGCATTGGCTGCCGGTGGCGGTTATCAAGCTTTTCACTTTCTTCACTTTCTCCAATGCGTTCGGGATAAAGGATTGTCCGCCGAATCCCGGATTGACGCTCATGACCAATACGACGTCGATGTCCCGGATGATGTCTTCCAGTTGATTGACGGGGGTATGGGGATTCAGTGCCACACCCGCTTTCATGCCGCAGGCTTTGATTTGCTGTATCGTGCGGTGCAGGTGAGTGGAGGCTTCCAGGTGCACGGTCAGGATATCCGCTCCCGCTTTTTGAAAGGCTTCGACGTATCTTTCCGGCTGGATAATCATGAGGTGGACATCCAGAGGCTTTGTCGCCGTTTTCTTGATTTGACTGACGATGGGCAGTCCGTAGGAAATATTCGGGACGAAAACACCGTCCATGATGTCCAAGTGAATCCAGTCCGCCTGGCTTTCGTTCACCATGCTGACGTCTTTGCCCAGATTCAGGAAATCGGCAGACAGCAGGGAGGGGGATACGATAGTGCTCATAAGTTCAATGCGTGTTTGTTTTATTTGGACGTTTCCGGTTCCTCGTACCAGCTGGCATACATCGAGTAGGCGTTCACGATTCTTTCCACTTCTCCTTTCAGCAGTTCTTCACCCAGTTGCTTGATTTTCTTTGCCGGAATACCGCCGTACACCCAGCCCGATTCCACTACGGTGCCTTTGGTCACGACACTGCCGGCGGCCACGATGGTGTTGCTTTCGATGACGGCGTTGTCCAGCACGATGGCGCCCATGCCAATCAATACGTTATCCTTGATGGTGCAACCATGTATGACGGCATTGTGGGCAATGGACACGTTGTTGCCGATGTGCGTGGGGTATTTCTGGTAGGTGGCGTGTATGGTGGCGTTGTCCTGAATATTCACTTTATTGCCGATGCGAATTTCATGCACGTCTCCCCGCAGGACCGCTCCGAACCAGATGCTGCAATCGTCTCCCATTTCGACATCTCCGATGATTGCCGCATTGTCGGCAAGGAAACAATTCTTGCCGAATTTCGGGGTATGTCCCTTTAGTGTTTTGATGATAGCCATATTTTCAAAAGAATAAACCTGAAACTCTTGTTGTAATTCCGGTTCGAAATTACAAAATAAGCGTTAAACGGCAAGGGGTTGGAGAAATTTTCGATTTTTCGCTGACAATTTCGTTTATTTAATGAAAGTTCCGAAACTGGCGGTATTGCCTGGGCGTAAAAGAGGGTGAAATGATTGAAGATTTATGGCCATTTAAAAGGAGAAGACATGATGAATTTGGTAAAAAAGAACAACGAGACGGGGGCGTTTTATCCCGGTATCTGGGATGAATTGCTGAATACGGGACTTTCGGTGTTTGAGGACAGGAGGAGGTTTCCCGCGCTCAACGTGAGGGAGGACGACCAGGAACTGGCCTTGGAATTCAAGGTGCCGGGGTTGAAGAAGGAAAATTTCCATTTGGATTACCACGGTGGCGTATTGACGGTATCCGGGGAGAGAAACGAGGAAAAGGAGGAGAAGGATAAAGACAAGTATGTGAGGAGGGAGTTTTGTTCTTGTTCTTTCCAGCGGAGTTTCGAACTACCAGAGGACAGGTACGACGTGTCGAAAGCACTGGCGACCTATCAGGACGGGATTCTTGAGGTGACTTTGCCGAAAAAGGAGCAGAAGGATAAAGTGAGCAGACAGATAGAGGTAAAGTAGGTAGTTTGATTTTAGTGGTCGGCCGGTTCTTCGGAACCGGCTGATTTTTTGTCGGGGAGGCGGTTGTGAAAAAAAAAGTTGCTTTTTTCTGAAAAAATATTTGGAGAAGTGAAATGAAAACGTTTATCTTTGCATCGTCAAAACCGACAGGTATGCGAAAATAGCTCAGTTGGTAGAGCACGACCTTGCCCCTTGGTCATAAACACA
>CAMWQQ010000155.1 GCA_947176455.1 uncultured Odoribacter sp.
GTCTATGAAACGTCAAAAATATGGGATTGAGGGTTTTGATATGAATATCTGCCCGATATGCGTGACTTGTTTCCCGGCAAAGCCTTTGGCTGAAAGCCACCGGTATGTGTAAAGGTGTGAAGTCCTAGGAGTAGGCGAATGTTGATCATATAAAAAAAGCCGCTTTTGCGGCTTTTTTCATATCGTCATGATGTCTTTTTCTTTTGCTGCAAGAATGTCGTCCACTTTCTTGTTGTAGCCGTCCGTGATTTTCTGAACTTCGTTTTCAGCATCTTTGGCTACGTCCTCGGGCAGACCGTCTTTCACCATTTTCTTAAATTCGTCAATGGCATCCCGGCGTGCGTTCCGGATGCTGACCTTGGCGTTCTCGCCGACGCCTTTGGATTGTTTCACCAGTTCCTTTCTTCGTTCTTCCGTCAACGGCGGGACGTTGATTCTTACGATTTCTCCGTTGTTGTCCGGATTGAAACCCAGGTTGGCAACCATGATGGCTTTCTGTATGGGAGCCAGCATGCTTTTTTCCCAGGGCTGTACGGCAATGGTGCGGGGATCCGGAACGGTGATGTTTGCCACTTGCGACAGCGGGGTGGGTGAACCGTAATAGTCGACCAGCACGTCATTCAGGATTTTGGGATTGGCTCTTCCGGCTCTGATTTTAGCTAATTCATTTTCCAGATGAGTGAGGGCGCCTTGCATTTGCTCTTTGGCCTCATCCATGAATAATTTTACTTCTTCGTTCATTTATTTATGTGTATTTGTTCTTGCAAATTGCAGAGCAAATATAGGAAAAAAAATGATACTGGATTGAAACAATTGAATTAACTTTGGCTTCTGCAGTCCGGACAAATGCGGACGCAGAGCACTATGACAAGGAAGGATTTTGAGATTATGGCTCCGGTGGGGTCTTATGAATCGCTGGCGGCGGCTTTGCAGGGAGGAGCGGATTCGGTGTATTTCGGAGTGGAGGGTTTGAATATGCGCGCCCGTTCGTCCGCCAATTTCACGCTGGATGATTTGAAAAACATCGTGTCCATTTGTTCGGAGAAGGGAGTAAAGACTTATCTGACCGTCAATACGGTTATCTATAATCAGGAGTTGGACAAGATGAGGCAGGTGATTGATTGCGCGAGAGAAGCCGGGGTGACGGCGATTATCGCTTCCGATTTGGCGGCGATTCTTTATGCGCATGCCGTCGGCGTGGAGGTGCATATCAGTACCCAGTGCAATGTGTCGAATTATGAGGCGGTGCGTTTTTTCGCCCAATATGCCGATGTGGTCGTGTTGGCGAGGGAGGTGGTGCTGGAACAAGTGGCGGAAATCCATCGGCAGATTGTCGAGAACGATTTGCGGGGGCCTCGGGGAGAGCTGATACGGATTGAAATGTTTGCACACGGGGCACTTTGTATGGCGGTATCCGGAAAATGTTATCTGAGCCTGCACGAGAAAAATGCTTCGGCGAACCGGGGAGCCTGTTATCAGATTTGCCGGCGGGCGTATACGGTGAAAGACCGGGACAATGAGATAGAGCTGGACATAGAGAACGAATACATCATGTCGCCCAAAGACCTTTGTACGGTAGGTTTCCTGAATAAAATGGCGGATGCCGGGGTGAGGGTGTTCAAGATTGAGGGGCGTGCCCGTTCGGCGGAGTATGTGCGGACGGTGTGCGAGTGTTATGATGAGGCGCTCCGGGCTTATCTGGACGGGAACTATTCGGCGGAACGGATAGCGGGGTGGAAAGAACGTCTGGCAACCGTGTTCAACCGGGGTTTCTGGGACGGTTATTATTTGGGGCAGCGGTTGGGCGAATGGAGCGAGGTGTATGGTTCCAAGGCCACGAAGAAGAAAATATTGCTGGGGAAGGTGACCAATTATTTTACCAATCTGCAGGTCGGAGAATTTAAGCTGGAGTCGTTTGACTTGAACGTGGGCGATGAGATACTGATTCAAGGGCCGACAACGGGGACGATACAGATGCGGGTGCCGGAAATCCGAGTGGACTTGCAATCGGTGGAGAGCGTGGAGAAGGGGACGGTATTTTCTATGGCCGTAGGAGAGAAAGTCCGGAGAGGCGATAAGCTGTACAAGTGGGTGGATACCACGGAAGAACTGATGCAATAGACGACAAATGCCTCTGGAGCTGGGCAGTACGGAGGTGCATTTCGTGCCGTATTATTTGCTGGGAAAGAGTTTGTCGTGAAGTTTTCCGACAATTTCTTTTCCGGATAATGATTTATAGTGAGGATTGTTTATTTTTGTCTGTCAGGAGATTAAATAGATAGAAATGGAGATGCAGCCCAAGGTCAGTGTGATTGTTCCCATATACAATGCGAAGCCCTATTTGTCGCATTGTTTGGAAACCTTGGTTCACCAGACCTTGGAGGACTTGGAACTGATTCTTGTTTTGGATTGTCCGACGGACGGGAGCGATGAGATTGCGGAAGAGTATGCCCGGAAATACGATAACATTCGATTGATTCGTAATGAACGGAATTTGCACGCCAGCGAAAGCCGAAATCGGGGATTGAAGATTGCGAAGGGGGAATATATCGGTTTTTCGGATGCCGATGACTTCCAGGAACTGAGGATGTATGAAGATATGTACCGGACAGCGAAGCAGGAAGATGCGGATGTGGTTCTGGTGGACAGGAAGAGTTGCACTCCGGAGAAATGCGAGCCTGTTTCATACGCACGACAAATGCAGGTGCAGGGAGGACGGGAATTTCTCAAGGAGAATTTGCTGAGTTTGATACGCGGAGATTTCAAGTTATATACTTCCTGGTTGTACACTCATTTGTATCGCCGAAAATTCATCGAGGATGCCGGCCTCTCGTTGTTCGACTCCCGGAAAATGATGGCAGAGGATTTGTTGTTCAATATCCAGGTGTACCACCGATTGTTGCAACAAGACGGGAAGTTGGTGTATTTGCCACAGGCGTATTACTATTATATGGTCTATGAAGGCAGTTTGTGTCATTCGATGAGTTTTTATACTTTCGATATGACAGTTCCTTTGCTGGTACAAATTTGCCGGGAGATGACCGGAAGCAAGGTTTTGTCTGAAACGGAACTGAATAGAGCGCTGGGGGCGCGCATTACCGACAAGTTGTATTCCGCTTTTTGCAAGGAAGTGCGTATGTTTGGCGTGTTTGCTTCTTGCCGTCGTTTGATGAAATATCGAAAAATAGAAGAGCTTGCGAGCGCATTGAGGAAATACGGCGTGTGGTATGATGTTCGTCTTCCGTTAAAGAAAAATATATTCGGTTATTTGTTGAGAGTATTAATGGGGTAGGCTTATGGGAATCGTTATTCGGCAGAGCATTAAGGCGACTTTGGTTAATTATGTCGGGGCGTTTATTGGCTTCTTGACCACATTTTTTGTTTTGATGAAATATGTGGAACCGGAAGTCATCGGGTTGCCCAAAGTGTTTGAGGAGGTCGCCACTTTGATTGCCGGTTTTGCACAATTAGGCACTTCCGCTTCTGCGATGCGTTTTTTCCCCTATTTCCGAAATCCGGAGAACAACCATAACGGTTTCTTTTTTTATTTGTTGTTGATGCCGTCGGTGGGGTCGGTGATATTTATTGGCTTATTCTGGCTTTTCAGGGAATTTGTTTCTGATTTGTTTATCGAGAAATCTGCCTTGTTGGTTCAATATTGCAATTGGATTATTCCATTGGTTGTTTTTCTTGTTTTTGAGACTGTTTTTGAGACTTATGCCAATATATTGATGCGGATAATCATTCCGAAATTCATCAAGGAAATCGGAATCCGTCTGATGTTGTTAGGGGTTTATTTGTTGTATGCCTTTGGAGTGATTCAGTTAACCGGTTTGGTCGTCGGGTTTGTCTTGGTCTACGGAGGGGCTATGGTGATGAGTTTTATTTATTTGTCGACGATTACCTCCGTTTCGTTGAGACATAATCTTTCTTTTATCGACAAGCCTCTGGCGCAAAACATTGGTCGTTATACCTTGTTCCTTTTGATTGGTGCTTTGAGCGGGAACATTATGGCACAACTGGATGTTTTTATGGTTACTTCGCAAATGGGGCTCAGCTATACCGGAATCTATACGATTGCTTTTTATATGGCGGCGGTGATTGAAATGCCTGCCCGTTCGATTACGGCGATTTCTTCTCCGCTTGCCGCTGCAGCCCTTAAAAAGGGGGATGTGGAGACGGCAAACCAACTTTATAAGAAAGTGTCCTTGCATCAGTTTATAGCCGGGAGTACTTTGTTGTTGCTCATCTGGATCAACATCGACAATATTTTTGCCATTATTCCGAATGGTGCAACTTATGAAGCCGGGAAGTGGGTCGTTTTTTTTATAGCTTTGGCTAAATTGGTGAGTGTCACCATGGGATTCGGAGGCACGCTGATTTCTTTTTCCCGTTATTATTACTGGGGATTGTATTTTACTTTCTTCCTGACAGGATTGACAATATACACCAATTATTTGCTGATACCACGTTTGGGAATGACGGGGGCGGCTTTGGCGACCTTTATCACTTGTCTGATTAGTTATTCCTGGCAACAATGGATTGTTTTGAAAAAAGTAAAAGGGAATCCGTATAGCATTGGAATGGTGAAACAAATCGGGGTCATATTGTTTTTGGTGGCAGTGAATTATTTATTGCCACGTTGGATCGCTAATCCTGTTGCGGATGGTTGTTACCGGACTTTGATTATCGGCATTCTTTGGTTCGCTCTTGTATATTATTTGCGCATTTCATCGGAAATCAACAGGTTGATTCGGGGTATTTTCGTAATTTTGTAACCTGAAACTCAACTAATCAGAATGATAGCTAAGGAAGAGGTACTGGATTTACTGAAGTCCACTGAATCATATCGTGTGGAACGCACGACAAGTACAGGCAACATGGACAAGTTCTGTGAGGCTATTTGTGCGTTTGCCAATGATA
>CAMWQQ010000156.1 GCA_947176455.1 uncultured Odoribacter sp.
CTGCTACAGCAATAGCCTCACAACATTAGATGTGACACAGAATACGGAATTAACAAGGTTGGAATGCAACAACAATAGCCTCAGATCATTAGATGTGAGTCAGAATAGGGCATTAAGAACATTGTATTGCTCCAACAATCCCGGCGTTGGCAATAATAGTTTTCCGCTTACCACCTGGTGGAAAGGAGCAAAACCTACAGAATTAGACATAAATCAGATAGAGTGGGACTATAACAATAAAAAAATATATATATTATACCAATAAACAAAAAAACAATGAAACAAGCATTATTAGAACTTTGGGAGAAGTACCGGGGACAAATGGCTTCGGAGGAGCTGAACGAGATTCTAGAGCGGGGCATCTGCTATTCGGAAATCAAGGAAGCGCACCGGATTTTGGTGACGGGAATGAACCCGTCGTTCCGGAAGGACGACCCCGCCTGCAATGAGAAAGTCGTACGATTCAATTACCAAGATGTGGTGAAAGGCAATGAAGACCATTATTTCACCTCGTTCGACAAGTTGTTCCCTGCGGAGTTCCGGCAGGAGGTGGCGTACTTAGACCTGTTGAATATCCGGGAGACGGAGCAGGCAACGACGTGGAAGTTCATCAAAGACTCCAAAGGACTGGAGCTATTCGCCAAGAACCTGCGGTTGACGCAACTGTTTATTGAACAGGTGGTACGCCCACGGCTCATCATGGTGAAAAACAAAGGAGCGTGGGGACTGTGGGGCAAAAACGCCACGGCGGAGGAAAACATCTGGATGGGCTACCGCTTCGAACGAGTGGCTGGCTTCGACGCCCTGCCGTGTGGCGAGGTGCTTCGCATCACGGGTCTCATCGACCATCCCGACCGCGTGACGTACAACGATCTAAAAGAAACGAACCTCCGAGGTACGCTGGTGTTGTTCACCCAGCACTTTCAATACTGCAAGGCAGAGGAACGTCCCACTCCGGAACTGATGGCAACATTGTGCAAAGCCATCTAAATGAACTGAACAACAGTCAGCCCCCTCATTAGATTACCGCTTGTTTCTACACCGGACGGGAGTATCTTTGCTTCATCTTAGATACTCCCGTCCGGCACATACCGCTCGGCAAAATGCAAGTAAACTTGCTTTTGCACTCGCTTATTCGTATCTTTGACTTCGTCCAAGATATTCACGTTTGGCAATGCTCAAATAAATTTGGCATTGCGCTCAACTTATTCGTATCTTTGTAAAATTCATTTTATCGTAAAGTTATGCTGTATCCGCTTAAATTCAAACCCATTCTCAAACAAACCATTTGGGGAGGGGATAAATTGGCCTGTAAAAGTGATGACCCCCGGGTGAAATCCTCTATCGGGGAAAGCTGGGAAATATCAGGCGTGCAAGACAATGTTTCCGTCGTGTCCGAGGGGGCACTCGCAGAAAACACCCTGGAAGAACTGATTGAAATATATATGGGCGACCTGGTTGGCGACAAGATTTATGAGAAATTCGGAGTGGAATTTCCGCTGTTGCTCAAATTCATCGATGCCCGGGACAACCTGTCCATTCAAGTACATCCCGATGACGCCACCGCCAAGGAAAGGCACAATGCCTACGGGAAAACCGAAATGTGGTACCTGCTGGATGCGGACCCCGATGCCGAGTTAATCATGGGTTTCAAGCACGACACTACGAAAGAAGAGTACCTGAAAGGACTTCACAGCAACACCCTGCCGGAACTGCTGAATACGGAGAAAGTGAAAAAAGGAGATTGTTTCTTCATTCCGGCAGGCACTGTCCATGCCATTTGCAAGGGGTGTTTTATCGCTGAAATCCAGCAGACTTCGGATATCACCTACCGAATCTACGACTACGACCGGCGCGACAAAAACGGCAATCCGCGAGAACTCCACACGGAACTTGCCACAGATGTCATCCATTACGGCGAACAGAAAGAACACGCCATTCATTATCATCAACACGAGAACCATACGGAAGAGTTGGTCAACTGCCCGTATTTCACGACGAACTACCTGAAATTCAATCAGGAAATCGAAAAAGATTACATCAGCATCGATTCGTTTGTCATTTACATGTGCCTGAACGGCTCATTCCACATCGTGTATGACACGGACCATTCCGTGAAAGTCAACCCGGGCGAAACCGTACTCGTTCCGGCGTGCCTCAAGAACCTGTTTCTGCTCCCCCAGAAAGGAGGAGAGGCAGAAATCCTGGAGATTTTCATACAGTAACGATAGTCGATGCCCCTGAAAACGCAACAAACATTTTCAGGGGCATTTTACAAACCGGAAAGTCAACCGTTATTCGGCAGATTTCCGATTATAGATAAAGCGTGCCAGACCATAGACATAGCGACGGAAGCCGGGACGATACGCCAATAGGCGACGAAACCAGCCCAGTCGCTTTCCCGCAAAGCGCACCACCGCTCCCACGAAAAACATCGCAAACAGCGTTCCCACACCGATGATGTGCCATTGCCACTCGCCGAAAAAGGCATAACACGCCATAACGCCCAAGGCAACAAGCAACACATCCACGACAATTTTCACCTTGGGGAAATCAATCCCCGTGACCCGACTGACCGCCACCGGAAAGCCCTCACCGGGCATCGTCACGCTTCCGCAACACACCTCCAACGCGATGCCAAAGCCCAAAACGGTACAACCGACCACCTGCGTCGCAATCTGCTGCCACAGTCCCACGGGGTCAAGCCAGGCAGTCAGCGCCATATTCACATCTATCAACGTACCGAAAAGGAAACCGATGACCAGTTGAAACAACTGCACCCACTCAAATCTCCGCCGCAATACCAAAATCTGTCCGCCCACCAGCACGAAATTCATCACATACGTATATTGCCCGATGGTCAGCGCAGGCACCAGTCCTTGCGTCCCTGCCCGTTCAAACACATAAGGCAACACACTTATCACACTCGACCCCAACATGGAACGCACACAAACCGCCACGCCCACGGTCATAATAAACAACGACACCAGCAACAACAAATGTTGCCAGCAAAACGAAATAATCTTTTCTTTCATATCGCAAAAACTAACGATTTTCCTGCAATGCCTCCCTCGTCTGCCGGGGAAGTTGTGCCACCACGATATCGATGTTCACTTGTCATCATTCGGCTTATCGAGGCGCAAAGGTATCAAAAATTTCCTATTTTTGTATCACCAATCAAAGCACGGCATGGATATCTGGAGCAAGCAAAAGCGTTCCGCCGTCATGGCGAAAATACGGAGCAAGGACACAAAACCGGAATGGATTGTGCGACGCTACTTGTTCTCCAGAGGCTACCGTTACCGCAAAAATGTGAAAGGACTGCCCGGCACGCCGGATATCGTCCTGCGTAAATACAGCACGGTCATTTTCATCCACGGCTGTTTCTGGCACGGACACGAAGCGGACGGCACCATGCCCAAAAGCAATCAGGAATTCTGGAAAAACAAAATCGCAAGGAACAAGCAGCGCGACGAGGAAAACAAAGCACAATTGCGAGCTATGGGCTGGTCGGTGATGACCGTCTGGGAATGCCAGTTGAAACCGGCAACCCGACAACAAACATTGCGGGAAATCGAATACCACATCAACCACGCCTATCTGAGCCATTTCAGACAAAATCCCCAACCTTATCCCGTCATCGGCGAAGGAATCACCGACAAGGCAGCCGAGGAGGAAACAGCATACGGAACCGAAACAGACAACCATCATGAACTCTACAGCAAACAAGATTGAGCTTTCAGGCAAAACACCGACAAAGCATTTGCCGTATCTTTGTTATCGGAAACGAAACTTGCCGATTCCGTAAAATGGGTAATACTATCCGTAATTCGGATAAAAACCATACGGAATGGATTTTATAATTTTGTAGAACAAATCAGACAAGAAGCATGAAAAAAACAATTCTATTCGCCTTTATGGCAATCATCACTTTACAATCTATGGCACAACAGAAAATCATTCAGACTGCCGGACGCGAAGCCCTGGGCGAGTTTGCCCCCGAATTTGCCCGGCTCAACGACGATGTACTCTTCGGTGAGGTATGGAGTCGCAATCATTTGCTTTCATTGCGCGACCGCAGCATCGTCACCGTCACCGCCCTCATCAGCCAGGGCATCACCGACTCTTCTTTGGTGCATCATTTGCAAACTGCCAAAAAGAACGGCATCACCCGCACGGAAATCGCTGAAATCATCACCCACGCCGCTTTTTACGCCGGCTGGCCCAAGGTATGGGCAGCTTTCCGTCTTGCCAAGGACGTATGGAACGAGGACACGACCCCGGAAGATGCCAAGGCGGCTTTCCAGCGCGAGATGATTTTCCCCGTGGGCGAACCCAATACCGCTTATGCGAAATATTTCATCGGCAACAGCTACCTGGCTCCTCTCTCCTCGGAGCAGGTCATCGTTTCCAACGTGACCTTTGAGCCGGGCTGCCGCAACAACTGGCACGTACACAAGGCCACGAAAGGCGGCGGACAGATGCTTATCGGCGTAGCCGGACGCGGCTGGTATCAGGAAGAGGGGAAACCCGCCGTGGAAATCCTGCCGGGTACCGTCATCCACATCCCTGCCAACGTAAAACACTGGCACGGCGCAGCCGCCGACTCGTGGTTTGCCCACCTGGCATTCAGCGTACCGGGCGAGAACACGGACAACGTGTGGCTGGAACCCGTTACAGACAAGGAATACAAGCGATTAAAACCATAAAGCCATGAAAAACATTTTATCCCTTACCGGGCTGTTGATACTGGCGTTGTTCAGCATGCCCGCCCAAAGTCAAGCACAAAAGGCGAACACATCCAAAAACAATGATATGAAAGACAAGAAAATATTGGTTGCCTTCTTCTCCCACACGGGCGAGAACTACGGCGTAGG
>CAMWQQ010000157.1 GCA_947176455.1 uncultured Odoribacter sp.
TTCGCAAAAATCAACGCCGCACCGTCCCGGTTCGGACAATCCAGCTCCCAGTTGCCGTCGGCAAACTTCGCACCGCAACACCGGGATTCCAATATATAATCCGTCTTTTCCAATGTATCCACGTCATTTACAATTTATGATTTACAAAAATAAGGCATTTAAAACTTTTTAAGGAGGTATAAATACCACTTTTGAGCATACGGCAGAAAATTGCCATGGGATTTTATGACAGAACGGCAGATTTTATGACACATTTTTCCTTTTTTTCCAAAAAGTCCGCCATTTTTACAAAAAACCACCTCATCGGCAAGGTGGCACGCCATTTGATAATCCTAAAATGTGTTTGAATTTAAAACTTCGGACACGTTGAAAACGAATAACAAATAAATAAAATACAAAACACTATGGGAAAGATTATTGGAATTGACTTAGGAACTACCAACTCATGCGTTGCCGTTATGGAAGGTAACGAACCGGTAGTAATACCAAACAGCGAAGGTCGTCGCACCACTCCTTCGATTGTGGCATTTGTGGAAAACGGTGAAAGGAAAGTCGGAGACCCGGCAAAACGTCAGGCAATCACCAATCCGACCAAAACCATATATTCCATCAAACGTTTCATGGGAGAGACGTTCGACCAGGTTCAGAACGAAATCAAGCGCGTCGCTTACCAAGTGGTGAAAGGCGACAACAACACCCCCCGCGTGGTGATTGACAACCGTCAATACTCTCCGCAGGAGATTTCAGCCATGGTTTTGCAGAAGATGAAAAAAACGGCGGAAGACTTCCTGGGTCAGGAAGTGAGCGAAGCCGTGATTACCGTGCCGGCTTATTTCAACGACGCACAGCGTCAGGCTACTAAGGAAGCCGGAGAGATTGCCGGTTTGACCGTCAAGCGCATCATCAACGAGCCGACGGCTGCCGCTTTGGCATACGGTCTGGACAAAAAATCACAAGACCAGAAGATTGCCGTATTCGACCTCGGTGGCGGTACGTTCGATATTTCCATTCTGGAACTGGGCGACGGCGTGTTTGAGGTGAAATCCACGAACGGTGACACGCACCTCGGTGGTGACGACTTCGACGACCGGATCATCAACTGGCTGGCAGACGAGTTCCAGAAGGATGAAGGCGTAGATATCCGCAAGGACCCGATGGCGCACCAGCGACTGAAAGAGGCCGCCGAGAAAGCTAAAATCGAATTGTCCAGCTCCACCTCTACGGAAATCAACCTGCCGTATATTTTCCCGGTAAACGGTATTCCAAAGCACCTGGTACGCACGCTGACGCGCGCTCAGTTCGAGCAATTGTGCGACAGCCTGATTCAGGCAACCATTGAACCGTGCCGCAAGGCATTGCAAGACGCCGGACTGAAGGCATCTGACATTGACGAGGTGATTCTCGTGGGCGGTTCCACACGTATCCCCGCCGTTCAGCAGAAAGTACAGGAATTTTTCGGCAAAGCTCCTTCCAAGGGCGTGAACCCGGACGAAGTGGTAGCCGTAGGTGCGGCCATTCAGGGCGGTGTATTGACCGGAGAAGTAAAAGACGTGCTGTTGCTGGACGTTACCCCCTTGTCACTGGGTATCGAAACACTGGGCGGCGTCATGACGAAACTGATTGAAGCCAATACGACCATCCCGACTAAGAAGTCGGAAGTATTCTCTACGGCGGCAGACAACCAGCCCTCGGTAGAAATCCACATTCTGCAAGGCGAACGCCCGATGGCTCGCGACAACAAGACCATCGGTCGTTTCCACTTGGACAGCATTCCGCCTGCACCGCGTGGCGTACCGCAGATTGAGGTGACTTTCGACATCGACGCAAACGGTATTCTGAACGTATCTGCCAAGGACAAGGCTACGGGCAAAGAGCAGTCTATCCGCATCGAAGCCTCTTCCGGTCTGTCCGACGCCGAAATCAAACGGATGAAGGACGAAGCCGCTGCCAACGCCGCTGCCGACCAGCAGGAGAAAGAGAAAGTGGATACGATAAACAAGGCGGATTCCATGATATTCCAGACGGAAAAGCAATTGAAGGAATTTGGCGACAAGTTACCGGCTGACAAAAAGGCTCCGATTGAATCAGCTCTTCAGGAACTGAAAGACGCCCACAAGAATCAGGACGTTACCGCTATCAATGCCGCTATCGACAAGCTGAACAACGTATTCCAGACCGCTTCACAGGAGATGTACAACGCCCAGGCACAACAACAGGCAGGCGCACAACAAGGCGCACAGGGCGCTCCGAACGCCGGACAAGCCAACGGAGGCAAAGACCAGGAAGTGACAGACGTTGACTTCGAGGAAGTGAAATAAGTCCAACAAGTCGCGACAGAAATATAGGGTGTAGCTCAATGAGCTACACCCTATTTCTTTTTATTCGGGACACTTTATACGATCAATACTTGGATTTGATGGATTCCAGCAAATAAAGTATTCCTTGATAATGTCCCTTGTCATCGGGATGAGCTGTCGAAAGTTTTGCGGAAATCAGCTCCTTCGCCTTGGTAAGCATTGACAAGTACAAACCGGTAGCCTCATCGATATTGTCAATTTTGAGTTTCGGCTGAAAACCGTATCCAACAGTATAATGGAAACTATTTTCCTGCATCTGGCTTGCCACAAATCCGCTACCATAACGCTCTTCCAGCAATCTCAACTGCTCTTCATAACGTGCCACCCTTCCGCTGGGATCCAATCCGTAGGTAATGATATCTTCCAAAGAAGGATAATAAGCATATGAACCGCAAGCCTGCGAAGCCTCCAACGGAGTCAATTCGTCCGCCAGCTTCACTTTATTCCACTGACTCTGGGCAACAGCGCGCATTTGCAGTATGGCAAGACGTTGCATAATCTTATCCCCTTCCGTCAATCTCCTGCCCTGTATCGTATTCTCAAAAATACAGTTATACAAGTCGTCAAAATATTCCCGAGGAGTATAGGGATTATTCGAGATATGCGCAGACAACACCACATTGTCAGACAATTGCAACAAAGCTTTGGTCGCCACATTTTTCAAATTGGAGGACATCCGGAGAGCCAATCCGAATTTATTGGTCAATTTCTCATCATCCAACCAATCACAATGCCGGATTTGGTTAACGACCCATTTCATAGAACGTTTCTGCACCTCTTTCGGCACGGCTTTAAAACGATCTCCCGGAGTTCCGTCTTTCACTTCCGTCAGATAAATACCACCGATATTCATCATCACATTCCGCATATAACGGAAATAAGTATTGGCAATCGTATTGTACATCGCTTTTCGCTGTGCACCGGAAGGATCGTCCTGTATCCATTCACTTAACCGGGGAAGGATATATTTCAAATTACGAATCCCGTAATCTCCTGCCTTAATCGGGTCATCTCCCAAATCCTCTTCCACTGCGGACGGATCATAGCGACTCGAAATCTGCTGACGGCCATAACGATATAAAGGAGAACCCGCCTTGGCATCCACCCAACTTTCCAAAATCTTTTCCTCTTCCTTGCGGTCCTTGCAACCGAATATAGGCTTATAAAGCCATTCTATCACATATTCATCATAGCATCCCAGTTCGGGAGGAGTCAAGCTGACCCCTTTGTCTTCCGGCTGCGCCACATAATTATAGCGGGCGTAGTCCATAATAGAAGGAGTAGTTCCGTATTTCCGGGTAAATGTCACGCTCCGCAAAGAATCTACCGGGAAAGCATGCGAGGCTGACATATTGTGCATCAATCCCAAGGTATGACCCACCTCGTGCGCCACGACATATTCGATAGACTCTTCCATTACATCATCGGGCATGCGGGAAGTTCTCACACGCTCGTCAAGCTGTGCCGTCTGGATGAAGCGCCATTTATTGATGAGATTGGAAACGTCATTGTAAATAAGAACAGTGGCATTCAAGATTTCTCCAGTCCGTGGGTCTACCCAGGAAGGTCCCATGGCATTTTCTACATCCAACGGCAAATAGCGTATACAAGAATACTTTAAGTTGTCCGGATCAAAAGCGGCATCATCCGTCGGAAAGTCTTTTACCTGAATCACATCCTTAAAACCGATTTTAGCAAACGCCTTGTTCCACCTCAAAACACCACGTTTCACAGGCTCTATCCAATTCTTCGGGAAAGTATTGTCTATATAGAAAACAATCGGTTGTACGGGTTCTACCAGTTCACCCCGCTGATAAGCCAGCGTGTCTTTCGGTTCCACCCGCCATCGGGTAGCCAGCATAAAACGTTGAATCTGGTCCTTTTCCCGGGAAGCATATCCTTTCTCTACCATAAAAGTTCCCACACGTGAATCAGCCACCCTCGGGTGCGCCTCTTTCTCCGGCAGCAAAAGCACGGTCCGGGTCAGTTCGGCGGAAAAAGTCCCGCTGGCAAGGACAAAAATCAACATTTTCATGGAGTAGCTATACGTCATCGTCGACCGTATCGAAATGTTGTCGTCAAAAGCTTTCACCTCACCCAAGAACGAAGCGTCAGCCAAGGCTTTAATGGTAAACTGGACACCTCCTCCAGCAGGGGTAACAGGAGACAATGCCTTGCTGTCTCCAATGAAAAAATCCGTAACGTCAATCAAAACGGCAGAACTGTCCGGACTATAGGCTTTCACCGGAAATTTTTTCAATACCGGGTCCATAAAGTTTTTGGCAACAGCCTCTCCCATGGTCTTATCGGCAGGGTCGCTGGTCATATAACAATTTACCCGGTCCATATATACGGCGCTGTCCCGCATCACGAATTTGACATGCAACGGTTCATTCGCCATATAACCGACCACAGCGACATCCGGCTGGGAAGTTGCCGTCGTTTTGGAACCGATCAACACTTCACGGTTCATGTATTTCAACGGGTATTCAAAATACAATTTATTTCCCA
>CAMWQQ010000158.1 GCA_947176455.1 uncultured Odoribacter sp.
GACGGAAGAGGATTTCGATATTTACAACGCCTATTGCCGTTCTTTGGTGGGAGCTTTCGGTTTTATCACGTATGATGTATTAAGCAGTGGTGGTCATAGAAACACTCCCCGGAATGCGGAAAATGACCTGACGTATTATTTGGAGGAAATGCTGAAATACCCCCGAAAGGAGTTTCTGGAACGTTGGGACGGTTGTCCGTTGGTGTTGAAGAAATATGAAATCCTGAATGCGATTATCCGGGATAAACTGGGTGTTGAACTATAATTTGGAATGATATGAGAAAGATACAATATGTTTGTTGTCTGATAGGGGTGTTTTTCACCCTCTGGGCTTGTCAGGATGACGAGCCGGCAGTGACGCCCAAACCGGAAGGAATTATCTATGGAATCGTGATGGATAAGGCAGGGAATGTTTACAAGACGCTGACCATCGGTCGGCAGACCTGGTTGGCGGAGAATTTCCGCTATCGCTTGGAGGACGGTGATGCAACCGCCCAGGTGACCTATGGAGAATCGTATTCACAAGCCAACAAGGCAGTGTTGGAGGGAAATGACATGAATGCTTATCGAAGTTTTTGCGGAAACTGGTACGGTCAGGAGTTTCTGCTCTATTTGCGGGAACAACTGTTTGCCGCTTATGAAGAAGGGCGTTTGGTTACAGCTGCTTCAACCTTGTCAGGTCGGGTGAGTAGTTTTTCCATTCCGTATCTGTTGGACAATAATCAGTATACGGTTGACAAGGATGAATTGCTGTTGATTTGGGACGATGCCGTGAATCATTACCTGAAGGTGGACAAGGCATATCTGGAGCAATACGGCTACCTGTATTCTCATGAAGGTGCCTTGCGTGCCGTCCAGGAAGGTGCGCCGGAAGGCTACCATTTGCCTACCGATGCGGAGTGGATGATGCTGGAGCGTCAGTTGGGTATGAATCCGGAGGAACTGGAAGGACTGGAGAACTGGCGGGGTACGGTCGGTGATTTGCTGAAACCCGGAGAGCAGGGCATCGGATTCGATGCGCTTTACGGAGGAGCAGCAGTGTACGCTTTATCGATGCAGAATAATTCTCGGTATGTGAACAAGGGTGAGGGCGCTTATTTCTGGAGCAGCGACGAGGTTGTTGTTTCGGACAGTCTGTCCAATGGAATCGTGCGCAACCTTTCCTGTTATCATGCCGGCATCCGGAGGATGACTACTCGGCTGGTTAACACGGAGGGCACGATACGTCCTTCTTATAGTGTGCGATTGGTAAAGGTGGAGAACTAAAAGACAGGGCAAATGAGAAACGTGTTTGTTGTTGTTTTGTGTTTCTGGGTCGCCACCGTGTGGGCGAAGGAGGAAAAGCGGGAAGGCATACGGTATTGTACGACTTTGGAAGAGGCGGTACGACAGGCGAAACGGGAGCATAAACCGATTTTTTTCAATTGTTATGCCGATTGGGCGATTGCTTCCGTGTTGATGGATTCGGTGGTGCTTGCCGAACCCGAATTGGCGAGTTTCATCGGGAAACATTTTGTCAGTCTGCGGATGGATATGGCGAAGACCGAGGAGGGACGGAAACTGGCGGCACGGTACGGAGTGAAGTATTTTGCCCATTTCCTGATTCTGGACGAGCAAGGCGAGGTGCAACACCGGATTGTGGGAGGCTCCAAGGCGCAGGAGTTCCGGAAGAAGCTGGAGCAGGGACTGAATCCGAAGACCTCGTTGGTAGGGATGACCCGGCGTTACGAGAAAGGGGAAAGGCGATTGAACTTTCTGGCTCCCTATGCCGAGGTGTTGGATTTGGCGAATGAGCATGAAAGATACCGGGAAGTGGGTGATTATTATTTGCAACATGCGAAGGCATCGGATTTGTATTTGCCGGTATCTTGGAAATTGCTGGCGAAACAAGGACGGCAGTATGGGAGCGAGTGGTTCGATTTCATTTATGCGCATCGGGAGAAGTTGATTCGTGCAAACGGAGAGGCGGTGAACGATCTTATCGTGCAGAGCGCTTTCAGGCAATTTTGTCCTTATCTGTTGCTGGAAAAACCGTACGACCCGGTTGTTATCGGAGGCATAGAGCGGAAAATCAGTGCTTTGGATACGAATTCCCTTGCTCGTAGGCAGTTGCTCGGCTTGTGTCGAATAACGAATCTCAGGCAGGAGAAACGGTATGCGGAGATGCTGGATGTCTGGGAAGAAGTGGTGCCGGTGCTGTCGGGGGGTGAGAAGTTGAGGCGGAGACTGGATGTCACATTGGGGCTTTTGCAGGAAATGGGAGAGTCGGAAAAACAACGTGCGGTGGCTTATCTGAATCGCCAGAAAGAGGGAATGAAGGGTATCTCGTTGGAACGTTACACGCAGGCGGCAAGGGATTTGGTCGATTATCAAGGAATCGTCTTTGAGACCGGCAGTCTGCAGGAGGCGTTGGACAAGGCGCGGACGGAGAACAAGGCGGTGTTCGTGGATTGTTACACCTCTTGGTGTGGTCCTTGCAAAATGATGAGCGCCCGGGTATTTCCCGACAAGCTGGCAGGTGATTTTTTTAATCCTCGTTTCGTGAGCATTAAAATGGACATGGAGAAAGGGGAAGGCAAGGAGCTGAGCGGACGTTGGGGGGTGACCGCTTTCCCGACCTATCTGGTGCTGAATGACCGGGGAGAGGTGGTGTATTCCTCCCGCGGATACATTCCGGCGACGGAATTGGTGGAACGGATGAAGGAGGGGCTGGAGAAATGGAAAAATAGTATGAAAACCAATAAAAACTGAAAATATGATAGCCAAATTTTATCGATTTATGGTGATGGCAATGGTGGCGGGAAGTTTGCTGTTGCCGGGATGTAAAGACGATGACTTGAACGGTTCGTTGTCGTTTTCCGAGGACAACTTGTTGCTGAAGGCTGCCGGGGATACGATGGTCGTCGCTGTGACTGCGGGTTCGAATTGGAAAGCCGAAAGCCAAGCGGACTGGTGTACGGTGGAAAAGGAAAGTGCGGAAAAGCTGATTGTCCGGGTGGCACCTTCGGATGATATCTATGAGCGGGGTACCGCCGTGAAGATTACCTGCGGGGACAACGTGGTTCGTTTGTCCGTTCGGCAGGAACCGATGCTGTTTGAGGTGGTGGACGAAAAGAAAGCATTGGATTTCAAAAAGCAGGAGGGGGCTACGGATGTGTTGAAAATCCATACCAATATGGCGTGGAAGGTGGAGATTACCGATACCACCGGCTGGTTGCAAGTGGTCGATACGGCAGGTTTGGGAGATGCGGAACTGATGTTTACGGTTTCGGATAACAGCCAGAAAGGGGAACGGAAAACTACCGTTCGCCTGAGGTACGGAGTACGTACCTTGAAATTGACGGCTACCCAGGAGGGAGGTATCCGGGTTGACGGACATGCCTATAAGCATTACGGAGAACGGGAAGTGGAGAATGGATACAACCTGATTTTTTTGGGCGAAGGTTTTGTCAAGGAAGACCTGATTGCGGAAACCGGAGCTTTTGATCAGGCGGTTACGGAGGCTTGCGAGTTTTTGTTTAACGTGGAGCCTTACAAGACTTACAAGGAGTATATCAACGTATTCTCCGTTGCCTGTGTATCCAAGGAAAGAGGCGTGGCATCGCTTGAAGACGGTAAGTCGAAGAATACCGCATTCTATAGCGTTTACGATTCCGAGGAGGCCGCATATTTTGTAAGTCCTTCGGTAGCGTGGGGGTATGCATTGAAGGTTATGGGCATGACGGAAGAGATTTTGCAAAAGAATACTTGCGTCGTCCTGCTGGTCAATGACGAAAGATACGGCGGAAATACTTGGTGGTATTCCGATGGTCGCACGTTGTGTGTAGTGCCGTTGAACCGGGATACCCAGTTGCCGGGAGGATTTACCAATATCTTCCTGCACGAAGTAGGAGGACACGGTATTGGAAAATTGGCTGACGCCTGGTCGGATGATGCTTTGCTTACTGCAGGGGTGAAGGAATTTTTGGAGGAAAGACATGCAGCCTACTATTGTTTGAACATTGGGTTGCCGACAGGACCGACTATGTTATCTCAATCTGTTCGTTATGCAAAACCATGGAATAAGCTTTGGTCTCCTCTTTATACTCCTGAAGAAATCGATGCACGTGACGGAGGATACGGATTTGTGAGTGACTGGGATAACAGAAATGGGGTTTCTCATTGCGAAGAAAGAAGCTGTATGATTGACCATTCGACTTATTTTGACAGGGCTTCCAGATATGGAATCTATCATCAGCTTATGAGTAGAACTGGAACAGATACAAATGCGAATGTATTTAAGGAAAATGATGTCTCTGAAGTTCCGGAAGCACAACCGGTATCCGACCGTCCGAGACTGATGAAGCCTGTATGGGTGGATTTGACTGAGGAGGAGTAAGAGAGAAGAGATGAATCAGTGAAGGTCCTGCTCGGAGTATTTCCGTAGCAGGACTTTCTTTTTTTCCAGGTTGAACAGGATGATGAGCAACAGGAGGGTACCCAAACGTTTGCGCAGGTAGCGGAAAGCGTTTTTCTTGTGGGTCTTGACGGTCTGTATGGACAAATTCAATATCTCGGCGATTTCCTGATTTTTCTTTCCTTCCAGGTACAGGAGAATGACCTCCCGGCTACGCAAAGGCAATTCACTGATAGCAACGTACAATTCCCGGTAGATTTCTTCCTGATCGACGGAATGTTCCTGGAATTGCAGTTCGCGCAGGCTGGTAGTCGCATACTTTTCTTCCACCAACCGGTGTTTCCGGAAGTCGACGCAACGATTGTTTACCGCTTCGTACAAATAGGCCTTTAAGCCGTTCAGGGAATTGTATTGCTTGTCGCTTTCCCAAAGTTTGATGAAAATATCCTGGACGATGTCTTCC
>CAMWQQ010000159.1 GCA_947176455.1 uncultured Odoribacter sp.
TCGGGGAGCAAATGGACGACCTGCAGGTTTTCGACCGCGAGGCGTTTGTGGATTCCCTTTTCGGTTGAGGTGCTTAGTTTTCCGTTGCAGATGTCTTTGGAATATCTGACATTGTTTGGCACGGCTTTTGTTAGAGTAGTTTCGTTAAATTTAATGTTTATGATACTAGTGTCCCATAAAAATGGGAACTGGTTAAAAATTAAATAAATTAGACCCATTGAGGTCTGAGAGAACATTGAAATTTTGAGATTTAGTTTTGTCGAAGAGGTCAACCAAATGAGAGGTATCAGTCAAAGAAGCTCCTATTATTTGAAGGACAAAAAACGGATGTTTCTGGCGCTATGTTTTAGAAAAACCATGTATGAATAAATCCATAAATCTAAAAGCCTGTTGGGCATTCCTGTTCCTCTTGTCGCTTTCCGTCGGATGCGAGAAAAAGCATATCGAACACAAAGGTGAAAAGGAAATCAGCTTCAACCTCGACCTGCGTCCGAACTCCGGATTCAGTATCGTTACCCGCGCCCAGTCCTCGGATTCGCTTTTTAAAATACCGGAGGCCGATGCGTTTAAGATTCAGTTGCTGAATGCTTCCGGCACTGTCATAAAGGAATGGGAATCCTATTCAGAAATGCCGCATCCCATAAAAATCCAGGCCAACAAACTCCAGATTAAAGCGTCCTGCGGATTCCCGGAAAAAAGTAATTTCGACGCTCCCTGTTTCAGCGGAGACACCACCGTGTTCCTGCAGGAAGACGCAGAAAACAATATCATGCTTACCGCCGGTGTCGGTCATGTGCTGGCAAGCGTCCGCTATCGCGAGAATTTCAGCCATTATTTCAAGGATTTTTCCGCACAGCTCATTACTTCCGCCGATACGATTACATTCGGCAAGGAGGAGAAACGCACGGCTTTTTTGCCGGCGGGCAAACTGGACGTACTGCTGAATATGACCAGGAGCGACCTGACAACCAGTTCGCTCCTTGCCGTCTCCATTCCGGAAACAAAAGCCGCCGAATATTACCGTTTTCATGTTTCTATCGGGGGCGAACAAGGGTACGAGAAGCTGTTGATCAGTTTCGATTCCACCACCGCAGAACAGCCTATCGAGATCGCTTTGCCACAGGACTGGCAGGCACACAAGAAGCCCTACCTCACCCCGGCTTTCGATACGTCATCCGTTCATAAATATCTGGTAGGAGAAAGCTGTGACGAAAAAACATTTTATACGTTGGTCACCGCCCTTGGAAAAATCGGTTCATGCCGGATAAAAACCGCTTCCGCCAGTCTGATTGCCGCCGGATGGCCGGCCAATGTCGACTTGCTTTCGCTGACCAGCGCCAACAGGAGCCGGTTGCTTCGTTTCGGTCTGAAATGGTCTGATAATATGGAAGGCGTGAATATGGCAGAGCTTGATTTCTCGGGTATCGTTACCAATCTGCCTGCCGGAAAGCACACGATTACGGTGGATGTGACGGATGTTTCAGGGCAGCACAGCGTTCCCCTGAACCTCAAATTCCACATTACGCCTCCGCTTTTCGAATTGGTTGCACCGGAACGTCCCGCCATTGCCCGGAGCCAGGAATACCCGTTCAAGATCAGGATAAGCGGCGGTGCCCCTGAGAATATCATTATCGAATACCTGAATGAGAATCTGGCTTTCGGGGTGAAGGAATGGACAAAATGCAACATCAACTCCTGGAAGTGGAATGCAACGCAGGATACCGTGTATGTATATGCCGGAGTCAATATCAACAAGCCGATGCTCCAGTTCCGTGCCAAATACGGGGACGAAACGACGAATGAAGTCACACTGAGCGCTGTCAATCCGACGTTCCGCCTTCAAAAGGACGGTCTGGAATGGGCAAAACGCGCCTATCTGAATATCGAACAGACGGACGGTACGAACGGATTGGCGCAGAATACACTGATTGAACAGTACGACGTCCAGATCTCAACGGATAAAACAAAATGGAATCATGTAAATACAGAAGATTTCTCTTTCGATAAGACACATGACCTCGTCAAATTTCAGGTGAATAAATTAGAGGGCAATCACACCTACTACGTCCGGGTGGCTTTTGACGCCAAGGCGGATCTGGGACTCTGTTACTCTGAACCTATCGAGATTAAAACGGAAGCAGAAGTGGATTTGCCAGAAATACGTTTCAACCGGGACAAGAAAACCAATGTTCAAAAAGGAGGGCGATATGGAAAAAAAGTCCTTTGGGAAGACTGGGCTAACTATGAATATGTTGATGTATTCTATTACGAGAATGAATCATCGCCCTGGGAAAACGTCAATTTAAAAACCATTCCAAGGAGTGCCAGCAAGAAAAACAGCTGGTACATGGTCGCCTCCACTCTTCCGAAGGACAACGGAGTGTTATTACGAAATGTAGGCTGGGATAACAACGGTACGGAGGTCCCAGAGGATAAAAGTAAAAGATCATTAAGCGAATTGCCTGCCCCTGCCATAGGCCAGTATTCCTCTGGAAAATTGTTCTTAGGTCCCAATGAAAGCACATCCAATTATTCTTATGACCATTCTGATTATAGAAAAGAAACATACCTGGAAGGGTATCCTTTTACCTCAAGACCTTTAAAATTAAGTTTTTCATATACTTATAAAGAGGTCGTAAATAACGACAAAGCTTTTGTAAAAATAGAGATACTCGATGCGAACAATCATACCATCGGCACAGGAGAAGCGACCTTTGAAAACCAGGAATATTTAACCAAAACTTCCGTAACAATAAATTATACGGATACCCAAACAAAAGCCGCGAAATTAAAAATCATGTTCGCCTCTTCTTCCAGTTGTTCGTATGACCAAAGCAAAGAAAAGGCTAATATTGAAAAATTTACTACAGATAAAAACGCAGATGCTGTCCGCACCGGTAGTGAATTTTTCATTACGAATGTTACGCGCGATTATGAGTAATGCTATGTTGTATAATCATTGAAAATACTATACCATGAAAAGATTTACACGTGTTTTTATCTTTCTGACCGCTCTCTTTTCCGTTCTTTCCTGCAAAAAAGAGGATATCGGATTGGATTCTCGGACGGAGAGCGGTTCATTGCGGTTAAATATGGGTATACATGTATTGCTTACGAATACCCCCCCCGCTTCAAGAGCCGCCGTCGATACGAAAGATTTCATCGTGACGGTTTACGATAACAAGACTGGCGCCGTTGCCCAGGATGTAAACAAAGCGGATGCTGTCTATACATACGGCAATATGCCCGAAATTGTCGCCCTGCATACGGGAGAATATTACATCGTCGCCTCTTCTTTGAAGGAGATGCCGGCTGCAGCCTGGGAAACACCTTATTATCAGGGAACTTCGGAAGTCTTCACCATAAAGAAGTCTTCTGTCACCCAATTGTCGGATATCAACTGTACGCAGAAAAATGTGAGAGTGACGGTTTCCTATACGGAAAAACTGCAGAAAGAACTGACCTCTTACCACGTTGTCATCGCATTGAGCAACAATGAAAACGCCCACCTCGATTTCGACAAATCCGCCACTTCCGCAGGCTATTTCAAGCCGGAAAAGTTAATTGCGGTATTAAACGGCGAACGGTATGACGGAGAAATCATCCGCGCACGGGTGGATTTCGATTCCATCAAGCCCGGACAGCATCAGAACATCGAATTCGATGTCACATACAGTTCCATCTGGTTAAACATTCTGGCCAATACGGATGTCGATGTCATTGACAAAGATCTTGTCGTTCCTCCGGACGATGACCCCGTAGAAGAACCCGATACGATTCCGGTGAATCCGCCCACCCCTCCCTCCGAAACGCTCAGTATTGTGGGACGCGGTTTCAATATCGACAACGCCATCGAGTTTGCTGTCGGAGAAACCAAAGAGGTTGTTGTCGATATCAATGCCGCCTACCAGATTTACAATCTATGGGTAGAAATCGAATCGGAGTTTTTGACGGAAGAGGAGCTAGGAGGTATGAATATTCCCAAAAAGTTCAACCTGGGAGACCTTACCCCTGCATTGAAGGAGGCTTTCGGTGCGCAAGGACTGGGATTGATCGACGGCGATGTCAGAGGCAAAACGTCCCTCGTGTTCGATATCACCAAGTTTACCGCATTGCTTTTGCAGGCAGGTACCCATAAATTTATCATAACAGTGGACGATTACGAGAATTCTTCTTTAACCAAGACGCTGACTCTTATTAACCACGATTAAAAATTGCCTTATGCTGAAAAATAATATCGGATGGCTGCTATTTTTATTTTCCTGTTCTTTTTTCGCCTGCCAGGACGAGAGAATCGGACAGGAAGGTGACGGATTGCTGGAGCTGAAAGTAAGTTTCAACACCCAGACGACACCCGCCATAGCGGTAAGAAGTGCGGAAAGAGATTATGCCGTGGTCATTAAGAATGAGGACGGGCGGACGCTGAAAAGATATGCCACGCAGGAAGAGATGCCGGAAGAGATTGCTCTGGCAGCCGGTACCTATACGGCGGAGGTCACTTCGGGCGATGATCCGGATGCGGCATTTTCTAGTCCTTACTTTGCGGGAAGCGAGAAATTCTCCATAAAGTCCAACGAATCCTCCCAAACGGAAGTCAAATGCACATTGGCCAACGCAAAGGTCTCTGTCAATTATTCGGAACGGATCAGGCAATATTTCTCTTCTTACAAAACTTCCGTGAGCGTGCCCAAAGGGTGTATCACCTTTACGGAGGACAACCAGGAAAGCGGTTATTTTAAAATCGCCCATGACAGCATGCGGCTTTCGTGGGAATTGACTGCCGTGAAAACAGCCGGACATTCTTTTACGCAAAGTGGCGAATTACAGGCTAAAAAACGGCAGCATTATTCCTT
>CAMWQQ010000160.1 GCA_947176455.1 uncultured Odoribacter sp.
GAAAATCGGAAATCGGGATTTTGTATCTTTGTAAAAAACTTACAAAGCCATGATTCTATTAAATAATGTCATTCAGGAGGGAAACGGATTTTCTGAAAAAATATTTGAAACAGGTCTGAGCATATACGAAGTCATCCGGGTTTTCAATGGACACCCTATATTTTTGAAAGACAACCTGATGAGACTGGACAATTCACTAAATAAATCAAACATCGGCATTCGGGTGGAAAGTTTAAATATCCCCGACAAGCTGAATCGTCTTATCAACCTGGAACACATCACGGAAGGCAATCTTAAATACGTTTTGCATTTTACAGGCGACAACCCCGATGAATACATTTTCCAGATTCCCCATGCCTATCCGAGAACGCAGGATTATGAAAACGGCGTACCGGTCATGACCTGCGAGGCGGTGCGGAAACAGCCGGAGGTGAAATACATCAATCCGGAATTACGGGCATTGACAGACCGGTTAATCCATGAAAATCAAGTATATGAAGTGTTGCTTGTGGACACGGAAGGCTACATTACGGAAGGTTCCCGCTCCAATGTATTTTTTATAAAAAAAGATACCTTGTACACGACTCCGACCGAATATGTATTGCCCGGAACCAGTCGCAAAAGGGTCTTTGACATTTGTCAAAAATACCATCTCCCAGTCATAGAGGAACGCATTGCTTGTCAAAAACTACCGACCTTCGATGCGGTTTTTCTAACCGGCACATCCCCATTGCTTTTGCCTATCAATCAGATAAATGACATCCGATATGCCGTCCATTCTCCGTTCTTGCGACAACTGATGTCTTATTATTTCGCCCTGTTGGACAAATAAAGGGCATGGAGGGCATTTTATGAACTTTTAAGAAGATATTTTTTCGTATCCTTTTGTTTTTTTATAATATTGCATGGTAAATTTTAGCAAAGTTCAATAAATGAATCACTTTGCTCATTTAACAGCGACTAAGGAAATATGAAATATATCATCGGAATTATTCTTGCAGGATTGGTTTTTATGCTGGAACCCTGGAAATGGGTGTTTCCCGACGGATATGCAGAAAATCAG
This sequence comes from uncultured Odoribacter sp., assembly GCA_947176455.1. Taxonomy (GTDB): domain Bacteria; phylum Bacteroidota; class Bacteroidia; order Bacteroidales; family Marinifilaceae; genus Odoribacter. Next base: position 1,064 of record CAMWQQ010000160.1, read on the forward strand.
CAAGACACGCTCTTCATTCCCTCGATTAATCCTTTGGATGACATAAAATTACTACCAGCGAATCAAGTCATTACGAACAAAGATTCAGAACTGGAGCTCACCCGCCAGTTTGACGGGCTGATTGAAAGATTCATGCACAAATGGGACATCAAAGGCGCCTCTTTCGCCCTAATGAAAGACAATCACCTCATTTATAGCAAGGGCTACGGTCTGGCAGACGTGGAAGCCAACATTCCCATGGACGTACTGCACGTCTTTCGTATCGCTTCCGTGTCCAAGTTGATTACGGCGGTCGGCATCATGAAATTGCAGGAAGAAGGCAAATTGCTTTTGACCGACTTTGTCTTTGGAGAAGAAGGTATCTTAAACGATTCTATCTTTTTGAAAATTAGAGACAAAAGGAGCAAGAAAATCACGGTGGAGCATTTGTTGCGTCATCAAGGCGGTTATTCCATCAACTACGGTGACCCGATGTTTTATCCGGTGGACATTGCCCGAAAGATGAACGTACCGCCTCCTGCCGACCTCAATACCATGATACGTTTCGTGCTTTCCAAGAGATTAGGCTACACTCCGGGCAATGCAACTGCCTATTCCAACATTGGTTACGGCATTTTATCTAAAGTCATTGAAAAGGTATCCGGAGAAGATTATGAAACGTATATCCGCAAGCATATCCTGTTGCCTGCCGGATGTTTCGATATGCATCTGGGCAAGAACCTGTACGAAGACAAATTGCCCAACGAAGTCAAATACTATGAGGTGGACAACGCCGAACTGATACCTGCCTGTGACGGTAGCGGTCAACTGGTTCCCCGTAGCAATGGTGGCAATAACATCGAGGATCTGTATGGAGCCGGTGGCTGGGTCGCTTCGCCTTCTGAACTGTTGCGTTTTCTGGCCGCCATAGACAATCAGCCTGAAATACCGGATTTGCTTACTTCAGCATCCATTGAATACATGACCCGCAAAATCCCCCACACCCTTCCAATCGGCTGGATTAGAACCAATTCCAAGGGCGATTGGATCAGAACCGGCACATTGGCGGGTACCAGTGCTTTGATGAAAAGACAAGCAGACGGTTATTCGTGGGTTTTTCTAACCAATACCAGCAGTTGGAAAGGCGCTTGTTTCCACGACTATATCAATGCCGCCGTGAATCGTGCCATGGCTACCGTGACAGAATGGCCGCAACGCGACCTGTTTGAGATGCAAAACGTAAACAATGAAAAATTGCTTGTTGTCCGGTGAGGCTTAGCAGACAAAGTTAATAATACAAACAAATATCTATGTCATTTAAAATTTTAACCATCAATCCGGGTTCCACTTCCACGAAGATTGCCGTATTTGAAGACGAAAAAGAAATATGGTCCACCACCCTGCGACATACCGCCGAGGAGCTGGCTCCGTTTTCAACCGTTGCTTCACAGTTCGGATTTCGCAAGAACATCATCCTGTCGGAATTGAAGAAAACCGGTATAGACGCTCATTCCTTCCACGCCATTGTGGGCAGAGGCGGTTTGGTAAAACCCATCGAATCGGGCATTTATGAAGTGAATGAAGCGTTGGCGCACGACCTCGAATACCCGGTAATGGGCGAACATGCGTCCAATCTAGGCGGACTTATCGCCCGAGACATTGCCAAAGAGATTGGAAACGGCACCAAGGCTTACATTGCAGACCCCGTTGTCGTGGATGAACTGGAACCTATCGCTCGCCTGTCCGGACATCCGGCGATAAAAAGGGTCTCCATTTTTCATGCCCTGAACCAGAAAGTGATTGCTCGGACCTATGCGAAAGAGATCGGTAAAAGATATGAAGACTTGAACCTGATTGTCGCCCACATGGGAGGCGGAATTTCAGTGGGCGCGCATCGTCTGGGACGCGTTGTCGATGTCAATAACGCCCTTGACGGTGAGGGACCTTTCTCTCCGGAGCGTTCCGGTTCCCTCCCTACCGGCGCATTGGTTGAAATGTGTTTCAGCGGCAAACCGAAGGCGGAAGTCAAGAAAATGCTCAAAGGAGAAGGCGGCGTGGTCGCCTATCTGGGAACCAACGACCTTCAGCTTGTGGAAAAGAAAGCTGAGAGCGATGCTGAATATGCGTTGATTCTGGATGCCATGTGCTATCAGATTGCCAAGGAAATCGGCGCCATGGCCGCCGTATTGAAAGGGAAAGTCGATGCGATATTGCTGACCGGAGGCATTGCCTACGGAAAACCCGTCACCAATTACATCTCCGATATGGTTCGTTTCATCGCCCCGGTCAAGGTTTACCCCGGAGAAGACGAGATGCGGGCTTTGGCCATGAACGGGCTTATGGTGTTGCGCGGAGAGGCGGAAGCCAAAACTTACTAAGGTATTCAGTGAAAAGCGTGCCGGATTGCGATAAAACGGCACGCTTTTCCGATTATCCGACCGATTCGATTCTGCCCATTTTCACGTACCACACGAAACCTTCCACCTGGGCATACCCCATTTTCTTCAACGTGTTGCAATAATAGCGAACCTGTTTCAAGTATTCAGGCTTCACGTTTTGTCCGAATTTATAGTCGACGACCTGCACTTTGCCGTCGGGTGCAATCATCACCCGGTCGGGACGGGCTTTCTTTCCGTCCGGAAACAGCAAGTCTTTTTCATTGATGACTTCGTATTCGGGCGAAAACCAGGCAGAAGCCTCCGGAGTATCAATGAATCCGGCAATCTTCGCGCAAAAATCCGCCCTTTCCCGGAATTGAATCAATCCACCGATATACGCCCTTTGCACAGCTTGTTCCACGTCTCCGGCATACTTGACGGACTTGAATATTTCGTGCAACAATTTGCCTTCATCAATGGCGGAAAGCTCTTCGTCAGCAGGTTCCGTATAATCCTGATAACGATACTTGACGCTGATTCGTTCCCCGGGATTCCACACCGGATAGTCGGACAGGCTCAAAGGCGCATTCCTTGCGGGTTCGGCTGCCGTAAACGGCTGTTTTCTGCCGTACTGGAAACTCATCTCCTCGCCGGACTTGCCTCCCATTTCCTCCAATACCTGCCAGACGAACGCGCCGATATCGCCAAGCGATATGCTCCCGTCCTTGTTTTGCTTGGGACGGTAAGGCAGAAGGTACAATTCCGTCTTGGCGCGCGTCAAGGCGACATACAGCAAATTCAGGTTGTCAATATATGCTTTCAGATGTTCGTCAAAATAATCCTCCCGGAAAATCGTATCCGCCAGTTTGGAGGAATAGTTCAAAGGCACATAATCCAAGGCATCGAATCCCGGTTCATCATTGCCACACCAAATGCACCTTACCGGACGAACACTGTCCAGTTCCCACGTGCAAAACGGCAGAATGACGCATTCAAACTCCAGTCCCTTGGATTTGTGAATCGTCAGGATTTTGACGGCATCCATTTCCTCCGAAGTGCTCAACACCCTTTTCCCCTGCTCTTTCTCCCACCATTCCAGGAACAGCGTGATGCTGTTGGAGTTGTTCGTCTCGTATTCGTATACGATATCCTGGAAAGCGATTAAATAAGGCACTTCCTGCGTTTTGTCCTTCAGTGCCAAGCGGTCGATAATCCGCTCAATCGTTTCATAAAGCGAATAAGACAGGGTGATGTCGCTTTCGATATGAAAATCCACGGACAGCAGGGCAAAAATATCCTCCTCTTCGGTTTGCCGGAAAAGGGTATGCAGGCGGGGATTCTCCTCGGCACGAATGAAAATGCGGTAAAAATACAAGATGATCGCCTTGTTCACCTTGTCGTAAGGTTCAGCCAAGTAGCGCAGGAC
>CAMWQQ010000161.1 GCA_947176455.1 uncultured Odoribacter sp.
CTCTGAGTTGTGTATAAGAGACATGGCAAAAGTTGCCGACAAGATTGTCAAGGAATTGAGTTTCAGCCTAAAAGGAAACGGATTAAACAAATCCGAAACCATGCTTTTGGACATTATCAGCACCAACAATTGGGAACGGCCCATTTATTTCGGCATCGGTCTGCCGACCGAATCCTACATGGGACTGGAAAAATACTTACAATTGGAAGGAGCCACCTACCGACTGTTGCCCATTGAAACAACACCCCGGCGCAACGAGTACGGAGGCATGGAATATGGAAGAATTGATTCGGACATTCTTTATGACCACCTCATGAATAAATTTGAATGGGGAAACATCAAGGACCCCAAAGTCAATATCGACCATTTCCACGACAACAACATCAGCGTCATCCAGTATCGGAACACATTCCAGCGTCTGGCGACCCAATTGCATTCGGAAGGGCAAGATGAAAAGGCCATTGCCGTACTGGACAAGAGCCTGGAGGAACTGCCCCTGTCACAAGTGCCTATCGATTTCGTTTTCCTGGATTACATCTCGTTATATTACGAACTGGGAGAAACGGAGAAAGCCAATCATTTGCTTGAAAAGCTGGCGGAAGACAACATACAGATGTTGAAATACGTCAACTCCTTGTCGCCAAAATTCGCCGGCATGCAAAGCATACAAAGGGAAGAATACCTCAGCCTGCACACGTTGCAAAAGTTGTTGGAGGCAGCCAGCAAAGCCGGACAAAGAGATTTGGCAACAAAAATCAAGCACCAGGTGGAAAGCATCCTGAACCCGGGAATGTTGAATTCGAATATTCCGACACAAGATGTGACATCCCAAATTGAATTGCAATAATCACACAACACGAAAGAATATGATAACAATAGATCAACTGAAGTCAGTTGAAGAACGCGGTGGCGCTCTGAGGAGGTATCTTTGACATCGACCGCAAGAAAATAGAACTGGAAGAGGTTGAAATGCGCACGCAGGATCCGGACTTCTGGACGGATGCCAAAAATGCCGAAAAAGTCATGAAGCAAGTGCGCGAACTCAAAGGCTGGATTGAAGGATGCGAAGAGGTCAGCCGTTCCATCGACGACCTGAACGTACTTTTTGACTTTGCCAAAGAGGGAGAAGCCACGGAAGAGGAGGTCGATGCCCATTATGCGGAAACGTTGCGCCTGGTGGAAAACCTCGAACTGAAAAACATGTTGCAGGGCGAAGCCGACGAAATGAGCTGCGTACTGAAAATCAACTCCGGAGCCGGAGGTACTGAAAGCCAGGACTGGTCGTCCATGCTCATGCGGATGTATGTCCGTTGGGCAGAGAACAACCAATACAAATGCACCATCAGCAACTTGCAGGACGGGGATGAAGCGGGCATTAAAACCGTGACCATGCAAATCGAAGGCGACTTCGCCTACGGCTACCTGAAAGGGGAAAACGGCGTCCACCGTCTGGTGAGGGTGTCGCCTTTCAATGCCCAAGGAAAACGCATGACCTCGTTCGCTTCCGTATTCGTGACCCCTTTGGTGGACGATACCATTGACATTTCAATCAATCAGGCAGACATCAGTTGGGATACTTTCCGTTCGGGAGGAGCCGGAGGACAGAACGTGAACAAAGTGGAATCCGGTGTACGTCTGCGCTATCAGTACAAGGACCCCTATACCGGAGAAGAGGAAGAAATCCTGATTGAAAATACGGAAACCCGTGACCAGCCCAAGAACAAAGAAAACGCCCTCCGGCAATTGCGTTCTATCCTGTACGACAAAGAGTTGCAACACCGTATGGCGGAACAGGCAAAAATCGAAGCCAACAAAAAGAAAATCGAATGGGGCTCGCAAATCCGAAGCTACGTTTTCGATGACCGCCGGGTGAAAGACCACCGGACCAATCATCAGACTTCCGATGTAAACGGTGTCATGGACGGCAAGATTGACGAGTTCATCAAAGCATATTTAATGGAATTCGGTGGACAGGAATAAACAACACGTCAACCGAAACGACCCCAAAAAAACGGGAGTAGTTATTACTCCCGTTTTTTACACATTTCAGCAAAATAGCGGTGGAAACTGGAATCATCCGTCAGTTCCGGATGAAAAGAAGTCGCCAGCAGATGCCTTTCACGTGCCGCAACGATATGCCCCTCCACCTTGCACAGCACCTCCACATTCGCTCCCGACTCCGTGATGTAAGGCGCACGGATGAACACCAGCGGTATGGGGTCCGGACTGACCTTCGGAATTTCCACACTCACGTCGAAACTGTCGATTTGCGTGCCGTAGGCATTCCGTTTCACCGTGATGTCCATCAACGCCAGATGCCGCACCGGGTCGTTCTCCAGCTTCTTTGCCAGCAGAATCATACCGGCACAAGTTCCCCAGACCGGCAAGCCTTCCTGAATCTTATTTCTCAGGGGTTCCAGCATTCCCGTACAGCAAAGCAATTTGCCCATAGTCGTACTCTCACCTCCCGGCAGAATAATCCCGTCCAAATCATCCAATTGCTGCGGATAACGCACCACGACCGGCTCATAACCCAATCTCCCGATATGCCGTTCGTGTTCCACAAACGCTCCCTGAAAACCTAAAATACCTATTTTCATAAATGCTATCTACCTGTAAATGCCGTTTTTCCGGCTCAGCCCCTGCGATATGCGCACCGTCCCGACCGGCATTCCCTCCCGTCCGACATCAACGGACTGCCAGAAATACCATTAGACGACAAGGCCAAACCGGAAAAACCGCTCTATATTACCAACCTCTTTCAGCGTATTTGCTTTCCAAAGTCTTGATTTCAAGTCCTGACATCGCCTCCCCAAGATTCTCCGACAATTCTGCCAGTTTCAGGGGATCATTGTAATACGTCACCGCCTGAACAATCGCCCTTGCCCGTTTCTCCGGGTCGCCCGACTTGAAAATTCCGGAACCCACGAAAACGCCCTCAGAGCCCAATTGCATCATCAAAGCCGCATCGGCAGGCGTAGCAATACCACCGGCTGCAAAGTTCACCACCGGCAATTTTCCATATTCATGCACATATTTCACCAACTCGTAAGGTGCGCAAAATTCCTTTGCCAAAGTCATCAGCTCTTCCGCCCCGGCATTCTTCACCCGGCGCATATCATCGCTGATTTGCCGCATGTGAGTGACTGCCTCAACGACATTTCCCGTTCCGGCCTCACCCTTGGTCCGAATCATCGCGGCACCTTCGCCGATGCGACGCAATGCTTCGCCGAGATTACGGGCTCCGCAAACGAACGGCACTTTAAAAGCAGTCTTGTCCACGTGATACAACTCATCAGCCGGAGTCAACACCTCGCTCTCATCAATGAAATCAATCCCGATAGCTTCCAATATCTGAGCCTCTACAAAATGACCGATTCTCACTTTTGCCATTACGGGAATCGACACGGCTTTCTGAATGGCTTTGATCATTTGCGGGTCGGACATACGGGCAACACCGCCGTCGCGCCGGATATCCGCCGGCACTCTTTCCAACGCCATTACCGCACAGGCTCCTGCAGCTTCCGCAATCTTCGCCTGCTCCGCATTGGTTACATCCATAATCACCCCGCCTTTCAGCATCTGGGCAAGGTTCTTGTTCAATTCATACTTTCCCATAATCATTTAAAAATTATAAAACTACAATAAAATAGCACCCCACGATGCTATCATTCAAAACCGTAAATCGTCGTTTTCCGATACACCTGTCCCGGCTCCAGCAAGGTAGACGGGAAAGAAGGATGATTGGGCGAATCGGGCCAATACTGCGCCTCCAACGCCACTCCGGCATACGCCCCGTAATCCCTGCCCCCTTTCGCATGCTTCACATCGAGATAACGCCCGGTATACACCTGCAATCCCGGATAATCGGAACAAACATACATCTTTACGCCCGACTCCTCGCTGACCAGTTCCGCCTGCCGAACCATCTTTCCGTCCGGAGCGAAAACGAAACAATCGTCCAGTCCGCCGTCCTGCTCTATCACCTCCCTCAACGAGCGGAAATCAGTGAAATCGAAATGACCCGCCATGGGGACGAAATCGCCGTCCGGTATCAAATCATGCGTTTTCAAATACCGGTCGGTGTACAACTTCAATCGAAGATCCTTCACATCCGGACGTTCCGGATTCAGGTTGAAATAAGGATGATGCGTCAGATTAACCGGACATTTCCGGTCCGTCGATGCCTCATAATGTATCTGCAATTCCTTCCCCTTCACCTCAAAACGGACATCGACCTCCAGATTGCCCGGATAGTCTTCTTCTCCATCCGGACTGAAATAATGCAACGCCAGCAGGGAATCCGTCCGTTCCCGTACCGACCAGATTTTTTTATCGAAGCCACAAATTCCTCCGTGCAGGTGATTCGCACCGTTGTTCACCGCCAATTGATACGTTTGCCCGTCCATGGAAAATGCTCCGCCGGCAATCCGATTGCCATACCGCCCGATAACAGCCCCCAGATAAGCACCGCCAGCGACATACTCCGGAGTCGCATAATCTTCCGCCCTCTCCATTCCCAATACCACATCAAGCGACTTCCCGTGCTTTCCGGGAACAATCATGCGGGTGATTGTCGCTCCCAAAGTCGATACATGCACTTCCAACTTCTCGCTTTTCAATACATACATTTCCGGTTTCATATTCCTACCTGTTTATCAATTCCTTACAATCCCATTTTGTCATTAACCTCTAAAACGTTGAAAACATCGCAAAAGTATAAATTTCTCCCACAATCAAACTATTTTTTGAAGGTTATTCGGCTCCGGGATTTCGCTTTTCTGAGGTAAAATAATTGTATGGCTAAAAAAAATATTTTATTTTTGTTTCTATTATAGTA
>CAMWQQ010000162.1 GCA_947176455.1 uncultured Odoribacter sp.
GAACCGGGAGGGTAGGCGCCGGAAACGGTGCGGTCGAACAGGGGGCTGTTGGGATCCTGTTCCAGTTTCCGGTAATTTTTACCCCGCTCCAGTCCAATCATCAGCTGAGGGTCGTAACCCGGACTGGAAACTTTCAGGAGAATCTCACCCGTGGCGGGTTCTATGGCAATGATTCCGCCTCTTTTATTTTTCATCAACTGGTAGGCATATTCCTGCATTTCAATATCCAGCGTAGTCGTCAGGTTCTGTCCGACAATGGCAGGCTTGTCCAATTCACCGTCCTTGTAAAACCCTTTGACTCGGTTGTGGTTATCCACCAGCAATATTTTTTCGCCTTTCGTTCCCCGCAACGACTGCTCATACGTTTTTTCCAAACCACTGATGCCGATGTAATCGCCCATCGCATAGGTACTGTCCCGGTTGATTTGCGCCTGGCTCACTTCACCGATGTAACCGAAAACGTCTGCGGAATGTGATACGTTGTACTTCCGGAGCGTTCGGGTCTGCATAAAGAATCCCGGGTATTTGTGCAGTTTTTCCTGCAATATGGCATATTTGTTGGCAGTAATCTGAGACACCAGCACCGAAGCCTTGAAGGAGGAATACCGCCGGCATTTTAGCAGATTCTTTTTCAACGTTTCCTTTTCGATGCCGAGAATGGATATCAATTCGGTCGTGTCAAACGGTTTCACCTGTCGGGGAATAACCATCAGGTCGTAGGCGGGCTGATTTTCCACCAGCAATTTTCCGTTCCGGTCAAAAATCAATCCCCGGGCAGGGTATTGCGTGGAAACCCGCTGGGAATTCAACATGGCCTTCACCTGAAACGAATCGTCAAGCACTTGCATATAAAACAGGCGAATGACATAAATACTGCACACACAGATGACCAGCGTGGCAAAAACGGTTTTCCGATACGTATATTTATTCATGATACCAGTGTTTCAGTGTCCTGTGGTTAATTCTGCCTTTGCTTCAACGCGATGAAATAATACAGCAGGATAAAGAAAACGGAAGCAAGCGTGCTACAAAGAATCCGCAACAAAGTAATCAAAAAATTGTGGAAACTGAATGCCTCGCAAAATATCAATACGATATTGAAGATAAATGTCGAAACCAATACGTATTTGAAGAACCAGCCGAAATCACTGATTCGTTGTTTCCCTTGTATATCGTCTATCTGTTCCCGGTTGGAAGTCAGTATCAGCAAACGCGGGCGCATGTAAGCGAGCAGGGTAGTGGCCGCCGCATGAATTCCCATGGTGTTGTTGGCAAAATCCATAAACAAGCCCACCAGAAAACCGAACAGGAGAATCGTCGCATCCCGCAACCGATAAGGCAAAATATAGATGGCCAGGATATAGACGTTGATGTATACGTAAGAATGAAGCTGTATATTATCCAGTATGGCCAACTGAAGCAACAGCAACATAAACAAGTGCAAGAAAAATTTCAGATTACTCATAGTTCATTTTCCAATTGTTGCTTTTCCTGTCTTCTGGTATGCGCAATGACATAGATGTCCGATATCCTCTTGAAATCAGTTGCGAGCTTTACTTTTATTGTAAGGAAATTGGCAGTCTCCCGGTTTACCGATTCCACGAACCCGATAAGCTCGTTTTCCGGAAAAATGGAGGAGAAGCCGGAAGTGACAATGGTATCCCCGATTTCAGCACTGACGTGAAAAGGAATATCGTTCAGATAAGAATAGCGGTAATCTTCTCCGTCCCACTGCAAAGAACCGTAATAGCCGTTTTTCTTGATTTTTGCCGATATCCTCAGGTTGGTATTAATCAGAGGCAATACTTTGGCATAATGCCTGCTGACTTTCTCAACCACTCCGATGACTCCGTCGCTGGAACAGACCGCCATTTCAGGTTGTACGCCGTCTGCCGCTCCTTTGTCGATGGTCATGTAGTTTTTGGTTTTATTGACTCCTGCGTTGACGATGTCTGCATTTTTAAATACGTAATTCACCTCCATTGAATCAACGGGATTCCATAGCGTGTCCATCGCGTACCAGCGACAAAGCGTTTTCAACTCCTCAATTTGATTTCTTAGCTTAGTATTCTCTTCAACTAAATTCTCATTGGTTTCTCTCAAATAAAAATAGTCGTCAATATCGGACACGGTGGAAGAGATGCCGCTCAAGAAAGAAGCCGTATATCCCGAAAACACAGTTCTCTGATAGTTATTATGCAAAACTATCAGAGAAAAGGAGAGAAATTCCAGCAATACAAAAATTATGGTAAAATGATATTTTAATATCAGTTTAATAATTTCTTTCACAACCCGGCGATTTATCTGATCAGGAATGAGAATCTATCCACGTTCTTCAATGCGATACCCGTTCCTCTTGCTACGGCACGCAAGGGATCCTCGGCAATGTGGAACGGAATGTTCAGCTTTTCCCAAAGCCGTTTGTCCAAACCGCGCAACAAGGCACCGCCGCCAGCCAGATAGATACCTTTGTTTACGATATCCGCATACAATTCGGGAGGAGTCTGTTCCAAGGCGGCCAATATGGCAAATTCAATCTTGGAAATGGATTTTTCCAAACAGTGTGCGATTTCTTGATAGGATACAGGCACTTCTATCGGCAAGCCGGTAATCAAGTTGGGACCCTGTACGATGAAATCTGCCGGCGGTTCGTCCAGTTCCGACAAAACAGAGCCGACGTTGATCTTGATTTGTTCTGCCGTCCGCTCACCGATACGGATGTTGTGTTGCTGACGCATATATTCCTGTATGTCGTCCGTCAAAACGTCACCGGCAATACGGATGGATTTGTTGCAGACTATACCGCCCAAGGAAATAACAGCGATTTCAGTGGTTCCACCACCGATGTCCACAATCATGTTTCCTTCCGGAGCCTCCACATCCATGCCGATACCCAAAGCCGCCGCCATGGGTTCGTAAATCATATAAACATCCCGTCCTCCGGCGTGTTCCGAGGAGTCACGCACGGCACGTATTTCCACCTCCGTACTTCCGGAAGGGATGCACACCACGATTCGCAAGGAGGGAGAGAAGAACTTGCTGTTCACGCTCGCCATTTTTATCATCCCGCGCAACATTTGTTCTGCGGCGTTGAAGTCCGCAATCACACCGTCGCGCAACGGACGGATGGTCTTGATGTTGTCGTGGGTCTTGCCCTGCATCTGCCGAGCTTTTTCTCCGATAGCAATCACTTTTTCCGTTTTCCGGTCAATGGCTACGATGGAGGGTTCGTTGACTACCATTTTATCATTGCAGATGATAATGGTATTTGCTGTTCCCAAGTCGACAGCTATATCTTGTGATAAAAATGAAAATAATCCCATTTTAATACTTGTTTATCGTTAGGTTTAATGTTTAAAATGTCTCATTCCGGTAAAAATCATGGCGATGCCGTATTTGTCTGCCGCATCAATGGACTCTTGGTCCTTGACCGAACCGCCCGGCTGAATGATAGCCGTGATGCCGGCGCGATGAGCGGCTTCCACGCAATCGGGGAAGGGGAAAAAGGCATCCGAAGCCATTACACTGCCCGCAATGCGGTCGCCCCCTTGGCGAATGGCATTCTCAAGTGCCCAAATCCGGCTGACCTGACCCGGTCCGACCCCCGTCGTACAAAGATCTTTGGCTATGGCAATGCCGTTGGACTTGGTATGCTTTACTACTTTCCAGGCAAACATCAGGTCGCGCATTTCCGTTTCTGTCGGCTGGCGCTTGGTTACCACTTTCAAATCCCCGTCATTTAGTAGCTGGGTATCCAAATCCTGTATCAACAGACCGCCCAATACGGTTTTTGCCTTTCTGGTGGCCGCATTCCTTTTGCCGATTTGCTCCAGTTGCAACAACCTGATGTTCTTTTTCTGGGCAAGGATGTCCAATGCTTCCTTGGAAAAGGAAGGCGCAACAATCACTTCCAGGAATATCTTTGCCATTTCCTTGGCGGTTTCCGCGTCAATTTCCCGATTGGCGGCAACGATTCCTCCAAAAATGGATACCGGATCCGCTTCGTAAGCCCGACGATAAGCCTCGGCAAGGGTAGAGGCACTACCTACGCCACAGGGATTCGCATGCTTGACGGCGACAATGGTCGGTTCGTCAAATTCCTTCAGCGTTTCCAAGGCTCCGTCCGTATCTCCGATATTATTATATGACAATTCCTTGCCATGCAATTGAACGGCACCGGGCAACGTTCCTTCCGTTTCTTTCACGGCCGCATAGAAAGCCGCACTCTGGTGAGGATTCTCCCCGTAACGCAAATCTTGCTTCTTCTCGTAAGTGAGCGTTATGGTTTTTGGATACTGGATGTTCAGTTTCTCGGAAAAATAACCGGCAATCAATGCGTCGTAATGGGAGGTATGGATAAACACCTTGGCGGCCAGCATTTCTTTCGTCTCGGCAGAGGTGTCTCCGTGGGCTTTCAATTCGTCAATCACCCGGTTGTAATCTTCCGGGTCGGTGATAACCGTCACGAATTTGTAATTCTTGGCGGCCGCCCGTATCATCGTCGGACCGCCGATGTCGATGTTCTCAATGATTTCCTCATGGGAAACACCCGGTTTTAAAATGGTCTGCTTGAAAGGGTAAAGGTTGCAAACAACCATGTCAATCGGTTCAATGCCCAAATCGGTCATTTGCTTTTTATGGTGCTCATTGTCACGAATAGCCAATATGCCACCTTCTACGTTGGGATGCAAGGTTTTCACTCTGCCGTCAAAACACTCGGGGAACTTCGTCAGGTCGGAAATGTCCGCCACCTGAATCCCGGCGGCTTTCAGCTGCATTGAAGTTCCTCCGGTAGAAATGATTTCCCACCCCATAGCGTTCAG
>CAMWQQ010000163.1 GCA_947176455.1 uncultured Odoribacter sp.
CGGAATCGGAGGGGCCTCCGGATAAAGTTGCCGATCAGATATCGGATGCCGTGCTCGACTGGATTTTGGCTTTCGACCCGGATGCGAAGGTGGCTTGTGAGACTATGGTGACTACCGGACAGGCAATCATTGCCGGAGAGGTCAAGACACCCACGTACGTGGATGTGCAGCAGGTCGCTCGGGAGGTCATCAATGAAATCGGTTACACCAAGAGCGAGTATATGTTTGACGGGAACAGTTGCGGTGTGCTTTCCGCCATTCACGAGCAGTCGCCCGACATCAACCGGGGCGTGGTGCGGGAGGACCCTATGGAGCAGGGGGCTGGCGACCAGGGGATGATGTTCGGTTACGCTTGCAATGAGACGGACAACTATATGCCTTTGTCTTTGGAACTGGCTCATCTGTTGTTGCGGGAGTTGGCGAAAATCCGCAAGGAGGGGCAATTGATGCAGTATCTGCGTCCGGACGCCAAGTCGCAGGTGACGATAGAATACGGGGACGACGGCAAGCCCGTGCGTATTCACACCATTGTGGTGTCCACGCAGCACGACGAGTTTATCCGGCCTGCGGACGAGACGCCCGAAGCTCAGCGAAAAGCCGATTCGGTTATGGTGGAATGGATAAAGAAAGACATTGTTGACCTCCTTTTGCCGAGGGTGAAAGCCCAGTTGCCCCGGAGGGTGCAGAATCTGTTCGACAAGAATTTGATATTGTTTGTGAATCCCACCGGCAAATTCGTTATCGGAGGTCCTCACGGCGATACGGGTCTGACGGGGCGTAAGATTATCGTGGATACCTATGGCGGAAAGGGAGCTCACGGCGGTGGTGCTTTTTCCGGCAAAGATCCGTCCAAGGTGGACCGTTCGGCCGCTTATGCCGCCCGTCATATCGCCAAAAATATGGTGGCAGCCGGTGTGGCGGATGAATTGCTGATACAAATATCCTATGCTATTGGGGTTGCCCGTCCGGTAGGGGTGTATGTGAATACTTACGGGTCGTCGAAAGTGACGTTGAGCGATGCGGAAATTGCTGAAAAGGTGAGCGAGTTGTTTGACTTGCGACCGAGGGCGATTGTCGAGCGCTTGAGATTGTGCAATCCGATTTATCGGGAAACCGCCAGTTACGGTCATATGGGACGCCAGCCGGAGGTGGTGAAAAAAGTGTTTGATTCGATTTATTGGCCGAAGGTGGAGAAGGAGGTGGAATTGTTCACTTGGGAGAAATTGGATTACGTGGACGAAATCAAAAGGACGTTCAAGCCGTTCAAGAAGAAACCGCAACAGACACAACAGAGCGAATCGGTAGAAGCTCCGTCAGGAGAGACAACGGAACCTTTAGGACAGACGGAATAATCCAATGTAGTCTATACAATAAAAAAAACTCCGAAAAATCACTTTTCGGAGTTTTTAGGTATTTATAGGTCTTTTGTTTAATCCCGTCTGTTCAGGTAAATCATAATGTAATACAAAAGGGTTGCCAGTGAGGACAGGGCGGCAATCACGTAGGTATAGGCTGCCCATTTCAAGGCGTCGAAAGCATATCCCTGGGTCTGGTAGTTGGTGATACCGGAGTTTCTCAACCACGCCAGGGCGCGATGACTGGCGTCTATCTCCACGGGCAGGGTGATGAAACTGAAGAGGGTCATAATGGCAAACAAGCCGATGCCTGCCAATAAAAGTCCGGGGAACGATTCAACGAGCAGAATCCCTGCCAGCAATATCCATTGCACCCAATGCGAGGCAAATTCCACGGCAGGAACCAGTGCCGAGCGCAGTTGCAACATACTGTAAGCCTTGGCGTGCTGAATGGCGTGTCCCGTTTCGTGTGCCGCAACGGCTGCCGCCGCGATGCTGTTGCCATAATAGACCTCCCGACTGAGGTTGATTGTTTTGTTCGTGGGGTTGTAGTGGTCGGTAAGTTGTCCTTCAACACTTCCGATTTTCACTCCCGTGATGCCGTTGTCGCGCAACATCTTTTCCACGACGTCCCGTCCGGTCATTCCATTGTCGGTCGGTATTTTGGAATATTTGGCAAAACGGCTTTTCAATTGGTTGCTGATGAGCCAGCTGATAATCGTGAATCCGATGAAAACCACCCAAATCCACATATTTCCTCCTAACAGGGTTGTTTGTTCCATAACGATATAAATTGCATTTCTTTTTTATAAGCAAAAAATAGACCAAATCTTACGCAATATACGTTTTTCTGTGGGATGTGGCAGTTGTTTTGGGAAAATTAACAGAAAACGCTGTAGGGAGGTATCGGGACCAACTGGTCACAAATTGTGACCGGTTTGATATGATTAAGCATTCGACCGGTTCACAATTATTGAGTGAACTAACAATGGCTTGATTGGGAGTTGTTGTCTTGTTCGAGATGATGATAGAGTGACGCTTGCTAATGTCAGACAGCTTGTTAGTTTGACAGAATGCTAAAATTGCAGGATGAAAATGGCAATTTTTAATGAAATTGCTTGTTTTGTCAGGCAGATTTGTATGGAAATTTTTGATTGCAGTGGATTAAAATGGAGGTTTTCTTGGTTTTTATAAATTTTCTGTATAATTTGTGAACCGGTTAAAACGTTTGAAATGGCGTTTTGCCGTACAACCTAAAACTAAATACTAGAAACCTATGAAAACTTACAATCCGAATGAAATCAAGAATATCGCACTGGTGGGCAGTGCCGGTTCCGGTAAGACGACGCTTGCCGAGGCGATGATGTATGAAGGCGGAGTCATTCCGCGCCGAGGTAACGTGGGCGCCAAAAATACCTCTTCCGATTATCGTCCCGTGGAGCAGGAGTACGGTTCTTCTGTTTTTCCTGCCGTGCTGTACACCGAGTGGAAGGAGCAGAAGTTGAATTTCATCGATACTCCGGGAGCTGACGATTTTGTGGGTGGGGTTATTTCTGCGCTGAATGTGGCGGATACCGCCGTTATGGTGGTGAATGCCGTGCGGGGCGTGGAAGTGGGGACTGAAATCATCAGCCGTCATACGGAAAAGTTGCGAAAACCGCTGATTTTCATCATCAATCAACTTGACCACGAGAAAGCCAATTTTGAGCAGACGGTGGAGCACGCCCAGGCTTCTTTCGGGAAGAAGGTGGTTTTGGTGCAGTATCCGGTGAATCAGGGAACGGGATTCAACAAGGTGGTGGACGTGCTGAAGTGGGAGATGTATCAGTGGAAGCCCGAGGGAGGAAAGCCCGATGTGTTGCCGATTCCGGAGAGCGAACTGGAACGGGCGACGGAGTGTCGCAATGCGTTGGTGGAGGCTGCGGCGGAGAACGACGAGGGATTAATGGAGCTGTATTTTGAAAAAGGAAGTCTGACGGAGGACGAAATGCGTGCCGGAATCCGGAAGGGATTGATTGCCAGGGATATGTTTCCCGTATTCTGCGTTTCTGCGGAAAAGGATATGTGTGTGCGCCGGTTTATGGAGTTCTTGGTAAACGTGGCTCCGAGTGCGGCGGCTATGCCGGGAATGACGACCCGTGACGGCAAGGTGGTGCCGTATGACGTGGAGGGTCCGGCTTCGGCTTTTGTGTTCAGTACCACGATAGAGCAACATCTGGGAGACATCAACTATTTCAAGGTGGTGTCCGGAGTCGTGAAGGAGGGGGATGATTTGACCAATATGACCACGGGTAGCAAGGAACGCATCGCCCAGTTGTATGCTGTTGCCGGAAAGAACCGGACGAAGGTGTCCGAGTTGCGTGCCGGGGACATCGGTGCGACGGTGAAGCTGAAAGGCACCAAGAACGGAGATACGCTGAACAGCAAGGACTGCGATTACGTGTTCCCGGAAATCAAATATCCGAATTCCCGTTTCCGGACGGCGGTGCGGGCGGTGAACAAGGCGGACGAGGAGAAAATGGCGGAGGTGCTGTACCGGATGCACGAGGAGGACCCGTCGTTGCTGGTGGAATATTCAAAGGAACTGAAGCAGATGATATTGTCGGGACAGGGGGAATTTCACTTGAATACGATGAAATGGCGTATAGAACACAACGACAAGATACCCATTGAGTTTTACGCTCCGAAAATCCCTTATCGGGAGACGATTACGAAATACGCCCAGGCCGATTACCGGCACAAGAAGCAGTCCGGAGGCGCCGGGCAGTTCGGTGAAGTGCATATGGTCATCGAACCCTTTGAGGAGGGAATGCCGGAACCGGTGTCTTATAAAATCGGCGGTACGGATACCAAGATGTCTATCAAGGGAAAAGAGGAGTACGATTTGCCTTGGGGCGGAAAACTGGTGTTCTACAACTGCATTGTCGGTGGCGTGATTGAAGCGCGGTTTATGCCTGCCATTCTCAAGGGCATTATGGAAAAAATGGAGGAAGGACCGCTGACGGGTTCTTATGCCCGGGACATCAGGGTATGTATTTATGACGGGAAGATGCACCCCGTGGATTCAAACGAGATTTCTTTCCGGCTGGCGGGACGGCACGCGTTCAGCGAGGCGTTCAAGAAGGCGAATCCCAAGATTCTGGAACCGGTATATGACGTGGAAGTGTTGACGCCGGACGAGGATATGGGGGACGTAATGGGCGATTTGCAGACCCGGCGAGCGTTGATTATGGGTATGGAGGCTGATAACGGTTTCCAGAAAATCAAGGCGAAAGTGCCGTTGAAGGAAATGCAACGTTATTCCACCGCCTTGAGTTCCATTTCGGGAGGACGTGCCACGTTTACGATGAGTTTTGCCGGTTATGAGAAAGTGCCGACGGAGATACAGGAGGAGTTGTTGAAGGCTTATCAGGAGACGGACGAAGAGTAAGAAAATGCCGCTTTCGGGCGG
>CAMWQQ010000164.1 GCA_947176455.1 uncultured Odoribacter sp.
GGTCCTGGGAACCCTGATGAACGATAAAATAAACCGTCTTGCCGCTTATACGTTGATTAGCAGTACGGTCGTGGCGTTGCTTTCTCCGCTGATTTTCACGTTGCTTGGGGAACGCGTTGAGATGACTTTTGTGGAATCCGTATGGGGCATTTGCAAGCAGGTGATGCCGTTGCTGGTTTTTCCTTGCGCATCGGCTTTGTTGCTGTCCAAAGTGCTGCCCGGAGTTCATCGGCAGTTGAGGAAATTGCAAATCTTGTCCTTTTATCTCTGGGCTTTGGGACTGACAATTGTGACCGGCAAGACGGTTTATTTTATCGTTCATCAGGGTTCCCAGGACTTGAGCCGGGAGTGGTGGATGGCGGCTCTGGCTTTGGTCATCTGTGTCCTTCAATTTGCTACCGGGCGTTATATCGGTCGGCATTATGGCGATGCGGTGTCTGGAGGACAAGGGCTGGGACAGAAAAATACCATTCTGGCTATCTGGATGGCACAGGTCTACCTGAATCCCTTGTCTTCCATTGCTCCGGCTTCATACGTACTGTGGCAGAACATCATCAATAGCTGGCAACTCTGGAGAAAGCGGAAAAACGAAATCAAATAGTTTTCGGCTTTTTGGTGAGAAATTTTTTGCCCAGCCATTTTCTGACCGGTTCATCGTATATCTTCAGGAAGAAGTAGGCCAGCAGGATATTGCCTGCGATGAGTCCCAAACCGACGTACCAGGTTTCTCTGAAAGTGAGGTGGTTGTTCCATACCCAGGCGTAAAACAGATACATGGAGGGATAATGGATGACATATACGGGATAGGAAACGTCTCCGCAGAATTTGCAAATGGCGGTGGATTTCTTGTCGGTGGTTTTTCCGGATGCTCCCAGCCAGACCAGTAGCGGAAAGAACACGAGTACGCAAAGCGTGTCGTAGATGCCGTTCATCCAGGCGTTCTCAACAGTACCCACGTGCGGAACGGATACCAGGATGATGATGCCCAGGCTGCAAAGCCAGAAAGCTCCTCGGATGGCAACCGGCTTGAAGGTACGTGCCATAAACAAACCGATGGAGAAGCAGAAAGCCATGCACAGCAGTCCGGCGGCAAGATAGTGGTCGCCCATCGTCCAGCCGACACCCAAATGGCCATATCCCGAACCGTTCCCTATGGCATACCACGCAACTCCCGCCCCGGTCAGCGCGATGAAAGTTGCCAGCGCCCGATTGGACAGGCGGTGGAGGAACAAGGCGTAGGCGATGTTTCCGATGTATTCGACGAATAAGGACCAGTAAGGACCGTTCAGGGGGAACAATTCTCCGTTGCCCCGGATTTCAGTTCTCATACCGGGAGCAGCAGGTATCATGAAAAGCGTGCAGAGCATCGCCAGCATGACCGAGGAAGCGGGTATCGGCGTGCCGTCCCATTGTACACCGCCTTGAATGAAAAAGGCAATGACTCCCCATACGACTCCGATAATGACCATGGGGTGCAACCGGATGAGCCGACGTTTGAAAAATTCCCCGATGCTCATTTTCGTCCACCGGTCCTCATAAGCATAACCGATGACAAAGCCGGAGAGAATGAAAAAGAAGTGAACCGCCAGATAGCCGTGGTTGCATCGCTGGTCGACCGGACTGGTGGAGAAACCTTCAAAAACATGATAAATCAACACCATAAATGCCGCTACTCCCCGTAATCCGTCCAGGATATTGTAATGGGGTTTCGTGCCTGCATCGGTGGCAGGGATATTTTTTGTCATCATACCAATTAATGCTTTATGTTTGTCATGACCAAATGCTCATTCTATGCTGACGACTGCCGGGGTTTCCGTCTCTTCGGCGAGACTGCGGGTGACCGTGATGTCTTTCGGTCCGGGAATCAGCGGACTGTGTTCGAGAACATGGCGTACCCGCAGGAACTGGTCGGCGGTAAACTGGTTGAGGTGGGAATAATAGTAGTCCATGATGTTGTAGGACGTGAACGAGATGCCTTCCGTGCTTTTACGCTGGTACTTCTCCTGTATGGAGAGGTTCGGATTGTCTCTCAGGTAAGCCTCGTATTCCGCCCGGTCATAGGCATAAGTGTCATCGCAATAGTCGGTCGTGTTGTTTTCGCCGATGAATACGTGCAGCAATCCCAGATAATGCCCCAGTTCATGTGCCATGGTCTGGTAATTGTCCGGTTCGTAAATGTATTTGTTGTTCAGCGTGATGCCCCAGGGAAAGTTCGGGATTTTCGTGTAAAAAGTGTTGTTGGCGATGAGTCCCGGCAGACTGTTCTGGCGAGGTGTGTGAGGCAGGGTGGTACGTCCTGCGACGTTGGATTCCACGAAAGTGAACACAAACACATTGACGTATTGGTTGGGATTCCACAACAGGTCTCCGTCTATGGTGTTGGTCTCTTTCAGAAAGGATTCCGAGTTTTTATAGGCGGAGTTTGTGCGCTGTATTCGGTGAATGCCCGGTTCCGCCAGTTCCTTTCCTTCCGTGTCGTGTGTGGTTGCGACCAGGTGCAGGTTCATATCTATGCTCCCGTTTGAATTCTGATACAAGGCGTTGCATTTTTCGATGAGGTCGGTGATGATTTCCCTTTTTACATTTTGCAGGGTGTCCTCGCTGTCGCTGTATATGATATGAAAGACCACCGGCAGCTCATAGTGGAATGAACCGGAAATCGTGTCCTGTTCCACGCTGACCTGGACGGTCGTTCGGTCACTGCTTATCTGAAGATTGGTGGAACGGGGATTGCCGCTTAGGTTGGCATCGACGTTGACAATCAAATTGGCAGTATTGTATCCGTCCGTTTTGTCCGTATAGCACCACTCTGTCGCACCCTCGATTTTCCAGGTCGTATTGGAATTGACGGTCAGCATCCATGCACCTCCGTTGCCGGAGAAATGCAGATTCTGTTCGGAGATTTTCAATACTTGGGGTGCCGGAATGTCTTCGGCACAGGAAAACAGTATGATCGGTAAAAATAGAGATATGAATCGTCTGATTTTCATGCTTTTTCTTTTATTTACCGACAAAAATAGCAAAAAGTCAAAGCCTTGCCAAATAAAAGAAATGAGGAAAGTTTATTTAACAATCGGAAAGGAATGCAATACCTAAAGATAGGGATTGCAGAATACAAAAAATTGTATTTAATTCGCAATCTAAACTTATTTAGAATGAATAAAGATATGAAATATTCGGCAACGGATAAAATGGGGGATTTGATTTGCGGGAATTATAATCTGTTGCTGGTGATGAGTCGCTTTGGCTTGTCGCTGGGTTTCGGGGACAAGACCGTGGAGCAGGTGTGTGAGCAGCAAGGGGTGCATACGGGTACTTTTTTGGCGGTGGTGAATTTTATGGATGACGAATGTGGCGTTTCCGACGAACATTGCCAGCAGGTTTCCATTGACGCATTGGTCAGTTATTTGCGTCAGGCGCACTCTTATTTTCTGGATTTCAATCTGCCCGCCATTCGTCGCAAGCTGATTGCCGCTATTGATTGTTCGCAGAACGATGTGGCTTTTTTGATATTGAAATTTTTCGATGAATATGTGAATGAAGTGAGGGCGCACATGGAGTATGAGAATCGGGTCGTTTTCGAGTATGTCGATAAGCTGTTGCGAGAAAAGAAGCTTCAGGACGGGTATAATATCAAGGTTTTTGCGGAACGGCACAATCAGATTGAGGTGAAGCTGACCGAGTTGAAAAACATCATCGTGAAATATTATCCGGCAAATGCCAACAACAATCTGTTGAACAGCGTTTTGTTCGATATTTATTCCTGCGAGAAGGATTTGTGTTCTCATTGCCGGGTGGAGGACTATATGTTTGTTCCGTTGATTATGGAATTTGAAAATAAAATTCAGCACCATGCAAGGGGATGAGACTTTAAAAATAGCGATAGCGGAGACTTCGGCGATTATCCGGAGCGGTCTGGCTTTGGTATTGAAGCGCATCCAAGGGTTGAAAGTCTTGCCGATAGAGGTGATTTCTCCGGAGACCTTGACGGATTGCATTCGTCTCCACAAGCCGGATATTTTAATTATAAATCCCGCTTTTCCTGCCTTTTTTGATATCCGAAAACTGAAAGAAACGGCGGAGAATCCGAATATGAAATGCGTTGCCTTGCTTTGTTCCGTCGGGGATTCCGCCTTGTTGAAGAATTACGATGACAGTTTTTCTTTGTATGATGCCCCTGAGACGCTGAAAGAAAAGCTAAATAAGTTGTTGGATGTATCCGAGGGAGAGGTGGAAGAGGGAGGACAGGATGTGTTGAGTGCCCGCGAGAAGGAGATTGTCACTGGTGTCGTGAAAGGCATGACCAATAAAGAGATTGCCGATGCCCTTTTTCTGTCTGCCCATACGGTGATTACCCACCGTCGCAACATTGCCCGGAAATTGCAGATTCACAGTCCGGCGGGTCTGACCATCTATGCCATTGTCAATAAACTGGTAGAATTGCAGGATATCAAAGGCTATTTGTAAGTCTTGGGAAGTAGCCTCAAGCAAATTAAAAAGAGGTTATGTTTCACAACACGACTTGTCAAAGTCGTAGAATTTTAGAAACGACTTCTTCTTGCGTTAAAAATATCTTCCAGGAACCATGAAAAGGAGAACCTCTGAAAATGCCTCAATGTATGTGCGGTTCAGTTTATTCACTTTCAATGTTCAAGGTCGAACGTATGATTTCTCCTGCGGGCGTGATGCCTTCCAGTTTTACCTTGAAAGGACCTTTCCGGTCCGTTGAATAGAAGCGTAGTGTTTTCGTGTCTCCTTGCCATAAGCGTACATTCGGATTCCAGT
>CAMWQQ010000165.1 GCA_947176455.1 uncultured Odoribacter sp.
GTATAGAACTTATACATGGACTCCGAATAGTTTGGGAAGTGCGGCGACGGCAAAAACAAAACCTACTGCTGAGGGGAACAACACCTATAAGGTGAAGGTGACAGACGATAAGGGATGTGTTTCTGCGGAAGCATCGAAAAACGTTACGGGATTTTATCTGGATTTATCGCTTAAAGCTACCCCGAGTTCTGTTACCTTTGGCGGATCTTCAACATTGACGGCTTCGGCATCGCAAGGTACGGAGCCATATACGTATACCTGGGGTCAGTTTCCAGGCCAATCTGGCAATGAGGTAACAGCAACAAATATACAAGCCAATACGACCTATTCGGTTAGTGTAAAGGATGTTGAAGGGTGTACTTCCAAGAACAATGCTACGGCAAGTGTCAAGATGTCCGGTTCTTCTCTGGTTGTGACCCCTCCGACCAATGCCGGTGGAGCTATTAACACGCCGTTCAATGCGATAGTGAAGATAGAGGGCGGAACAGATCCGAACTATAAATGTACGTGGACTACTTCCGATCCGACGGTAACTCTTCGGGGCAACAATGACGGAACGGTATCCATTACCTCGTCAACCGTGGGTTCCAAGGAGATTTGTGTGGAAGTGCAAAGTGGAACAGAAAAAGATAAACAATGTTTTAACGTGATGGTTACCGATCCTTCCAAAATCGGTTTGACGATGACGGTGGACAAGAAATGTGCTTACGATGGAGAAAAACTGACGATTCGCATTACCGGAAACGGTGCGGATACTTATTCATTCTCTCTGAAGGACCCGTCCAGTAACGAGGTCTTGAAGAAGACGAATGATGCCGGTCCTCATTGGGAGTATGAAGTAAGTCAATCAAAGGCTGGAGAATATTCGATTGCGGACTTCAAATACAAAATATCCGGAGTAGAAACTCCTGGAGATATGGTTGCTCCTGTTCTTGCCATTTTCGATAAGGTTCCGGATGTGAAAGCGCAGGTGGACGGTTTGGCGAGCATTGACCATTGCGAGGGAGAGGAGCTGACATTGAAGGGTTCTTCCGGTGACACGCAGGGGTTGGAGTACACTTGGGACAACGGGGTGACGGACGGCGTGCCGTTTAAACCGCTGATATCCGGAATTTATACGGTGACAGGAACAAACCCCACTACGAAATGTGCCGGTAAGGCTGAGATAAGCGTGATGTTGCGACCGGGACCAACGTTGGTGGTGCCGGAGACGCAGGAGATTTGTGGCGGAGAGGAGGTAACCTTGACTGCAACGGGTAGCGAAGATGTGACAGAATTCAAATGGAACAACGGGGTAACCAATGCTGTGCCGTTCACTCCTGAATTTTCAGCGGTTTATGAGGTGACGGCAACAAATGCCGATGGTTGCTCGATAACGGATTCAACGCGAGTGGTTGTGCATCCGGCTCCTGCCATCATTAGTCATTCCAAGAATCCGAGAAACATCGCCATTGGAGGAAATGTGGGTTTTGGCGTGAAGGCGGAAGGAAGTAACTTGACTTATCAGTGGATGAAGAAAGAGGGGGAAGGATGGAGAATTTTGGAAGAGACGACCAGTAGCGCACCCGTTATCCTGATTCAAGGAGATTCAATCACTTTGCTGACAGTTCCGAAGAGTTGGGACGATTCGGAATTGCAAGTAGTGGTATCTGGCGATTGCGGACGGGATAGCATGGTATTCCAGTTGGGCGTGAAGGAGTGTTTTGATATTCAAGCAGAATTGGCGATGTTTGACGGCATCATTCCGGATGAAAATCCGGGCAACCGCATTGACGGCTGGTTCTGTCGGGGTCAAGCGATTTCCTTGAAAGCGATCATTACTTCAGAGGAAGGAGAAGAAATAGAGTATCCGCGTTACAAGTGGATGATTGATGGTCTGGATTTTACGGAAGAGCACCCGGAACTGGCTGATAAGTTGGATAAGGACGGGGCGGACTCTATCCTGACCTGGATTCCGGGAATTACGGAGGATGACATTGTCGTGAAGGTGACTGCTTATTGCGACCGTGCATGCGAAGAGGTAACGACGAGCTATTTGCGTCTGAAGGCTCGTGAATTCGACGATGTATCGCTGAAAATCATGACGAGCAGGGATGCAAAACATCGTTTCGGTGATACCGTTCGTTTCTGTACAGGTGATACCATTAATTTCTGGTTGGCGACGCGGAATGCCGGAAAAACTCCGCAATATCAATGGCAGAATGATATTTTTAAATTGCCGGACGGACACTCTCCCAAGAACGAGCTGGTTCGTTACGACAGCACCAATATCGTGATGGTGATGGGACAGGAAGATTCTTGGATATTGGTAGAGATGACCCCGTCTTCTGAGATCTGTTTGCAGGAACCTGTGCTTGCCGATACGCTGTTTATGAAGCAGATGCCGTGGATGGAGCCGGAATTGCATATCGATTGTTCGGATTCGCTGGTATGTCGGGGAGACTCTGTGTCTATGCTTGCCAGTTTCGCGAATGCCGGTTCAAAACCGACTTTCCAGTGGCAACGAAGCATCGGGGAACCGTTCCCGGACTGGAACTTGGGTACGGAGCATTTTGCAACGGTATTCGTGGATGAAGATGATGTGTGGGTAAAATGTACGATGACGCCTTCGTTGGATATTTGTTACGATGAGAGTGTATCGTATGTGGATGCCGTGAAGATTCTCGTCTTCAAGGATGATTCCGAGGTGCGGATTTCTTGCGACATCGAGGAAAAAGTGCCGGGCGACGATGTGGTATTTGAAGCAGAGGTGAAAAATCTGCTGGGAGAACCCCGGTATGAATGGTACGTGAATGAGATGAAAGCACCGTGCACGGAAGCTGAATACATTACCAATTCGCTCAATCATGGAGATGTGGTTTACTGCTTGGTGAGCGGAGACAAGAATTGCCAGACACGCATCAAGTCCAACGAGATTATCGTGAATTACGGACACATCAGCCGGGATACGATGATTGTCATCTACAAGAACGAGCGGGTGAAAGATTTGAATATGCTGAAGGAGGGGGACGATCTGTCACTCGTATTGTTCAAGATAGAGACGCCGGCTAGATACGGTGCCGGAACGATTACAACGGACGGTCAATTCAACTATATACCAACAGCCGGTTTTATTGGTACAGATGAAGTGAAATACGTGTTGGTGAACCGGCGAGACAAATCGGTGGTGGCTGAAGGCTACATTTACGTGACGGTGCAAGAAAACGACCGCTATTTTGTACCGAACTTGATTACGCCGAACGGTGACGGTATCAATGATACCTGGCAGTTGGATTTCCTCAGTGAATATCCGAACCACTTGATTCAGGTATTCGACCGTGCCGGAAGAATCGTGTTTGAAGCCCGAAACTACCAGAACGATTGGGATGGCAGGGGTATGACGAAGAGCGGATATGTGGGACAAGTTAATCTGGTGAACGGGGTATATACTTACATGATTGACTTAGGAGACAAGAATAAGACGGTATTGAAATCCTGGATTGAAATCCGGGCAAACTTAAACCGAAGAAATTATAGATAAACGAGAAAAACAAGCTGCATATTCAAGACAAAGTTCGGATATCCGGGAGTTTCCCGGAGATCCGGACTTTTGGAGGATATGAAAGGGGATATAAAAATTATGGGTATGAAGATTGTATTGATTTTGCTTTTGGTGTTGACGACTTATGTGGGATATGCGCAAAACAGTGTTTTGACGTTTACGGATTATGGTGCCGCTCAGCCGTTGATTAACCCGGCGGGTATGGGACATGAGAACGGAGCCAACGGTTTGTTGCTTTATCACAGCCGTTTCGAGAAGTCTGATTATTGGCCTTCTACGGCTGCGTTTAATATCAACTCCATGCTCACGGAGAAGAATTTCGGAGGCGGTCTCTCGGCAATCTTCGACAAATATGGACCTTATCAGAAGTTGTTCCTTTATGTTGCCGGTACTTACCGATTGAAAGTGAACGAAGGAAAAAATCTGTATTTCGGTTTGCAGGCGGGGGTTAATTATGTGTCCAACGCCGGGGATTATAAGGTTATAGATGATGAAACGGTATTTGCCGATAATTACAGTCAGCCGAACTTCGGTTTCGGTTTGCATTTTGAAACCGAAAATTACTTTGTCGGGGCATCCATTCCGGAGTTCCGTTACAATACCCTGGATGAACTTGGGGATAAAATCAGCGAGACGGCTTCGGAGATGATGCGGATTTACCTGTACGGAGGATTTCGTTTCAAGGTGGGCAAGACGACCCGATTGATGCCTTACGCTTATTTGTCTTATAGTGAATATGAATCGGCGAAAGTAGACCTGGGGGCGAAATTGCTGTTAAGGGATGCTTTTGAATGCGGTTTGCAGTACCGCACGAAAGAGGCTTTCGGTGTTTTGGTGCGGGTTCGGGTGTTTGACGGCTTGTGGCTGGGCTACGCCTTTGAAGGAAATAGTGCCGATGTGGGTAGCAAGTTCAATACCAACCAGGAAATCGGTTTGAGCTTCCATTTCGGCAAGAAAGGCAAGAAATCTTCTTCCACTTCGGAGGAGGAGAAAGTGGATGATAGTATCAATTCAATACGTTATTTCTGATGAGATTGTTGAGCATAGTATTGTTTGTC
The DNA here is from genome assembly GCA_947176455.1 of uncultured Odoribacter sp. GTDB lineage: Bacteria > Bacteroidota > Bacteroidia > Bacteroidales > Marinifilaceae > Odoribacter. The sequence goes on from CAMWQQ010000165.1 coordinate 4,600, forward strand.
GTTTTTTTCACTCCGGGAGTTATGGCACAGACCCGTGCCGACAAACTCTTCGAGCGGGGCGATTATTTGGGAGCGTTGAAGCTGTATCAGAAAGAGTTGGAAAATTCCAACGAGAAAGAGGGTACGGAGAAGAAAGACCTGTTGAAAATCAGGGTGGCGAATTGCTT
>CAMWQQ010000166.1 GCA_947176455.1 uncultured Odoribacter sp.
AACGTGATATGGCAGTCTGAATACTTATTTTTAACGTCGTATGGCAGTTTGTATGTCTATTTTAAACGTGATATGGCAGTCTGAATACTTATTTTTAACGTCGTATGGCAGTTTGTATGCTGATTATTCTTATATTTGCGGAGTAAATAAGGATAAAAATGCTGGATAAACGAATTATAGAACAGGTGCTTTCTGAGCAATGCCAGGAACTTGCTTCTCTGGAAAAGATGACATTTTGTTCCCGGTATGAAGAAGAACTGGTGGATTTGGACAGTCATATGGCACAGGTGGTGATAGGAGTCCGGAGAAGCGGAAAGTCGGTGCTTTGCTATAATGTACTGAAAAAGCACAAGAAAGAATTTGCGTATGTGAATTTTGACGATGAACGTTTTGAACACTTGAAATCGGAAGACCTGAATACGTTGCTTGAAGTGCTTTATAAAATATATGGCGATTTCAAATACCTGTTTTTGGATGAAATACAGAATATAGGCGCTTGGTATCTTTTTGTCAATCGCTTGCTTCGTCAGAGAATACATATTCTGGTTACCGGTTCGAATGCGAAATTGCTCAGCGGTGAACTTGCGACCCATTTGACCGGGAGGTATGAACAGATAGAATTGTATCCTTTTTCTTTTTCTGAATATTGTTTGTGCAAGGGAATGGATATCCGTTCCAATACGACAAAAGCGGAGGCATTCCGGAGAACGGCGTTTGACGAATATTTGAAACAGGGAGGCTTCCCGGAATTACTTAACAAGAAAAACAAGGTACGCTACGTGGCGTCTTTGGTGGACAGCATATTGAAACGGGACATAGAACAGAGGTATAAAATCAAATATACCCGGGCTTTTGAGCAACTTTCCAATCACTTGCTTAACATCGTGCCGACGCCGGTGGTAACGAATGATTTGGCAGACTTGTTCGGATTCAAGTCTCATCATACGGTAAACAATTATATCAATTTTCTGAAGCAGGCTTACATATTCTCCGGTGTCCAGAGGTATTCGACAAAAAGTAAGCAACGGATACGCGATGAAAAAATCTATCCCATAGACGTGGCTCTTATGGATGCCCGGGCGGATGCTTTTGTGGGCGACAATTTGGGCTGGAGGTTGGAAACATTGGTCTATATCGAGTTGCAAAGACGGAACAGACTGCGAGGGAGGGATATATATTACTACAAAAACACGAACAATTACGAGGCGGACTTTGTCGTGTGCAAGGGGAATGTCGTGGAGGAAATCTACCAGGTGTGTTATGACTTGTCCAAGGAAAAGACGCGTCGGCGGGAATTTCGTGGACTGCTTGTCGCCTCTAAAGAAACCCGATGCGACAATTTGTTCCTTATCACAGACTTTCAAAGGGAAGAAGTGGAAATGGAAGGGAAAAAAATAAGCGTCATTCCGGCTTATGAATGGCTCCTCGGGTAAGGGAACTCCAGCCAAACTACCGAACAAAACTCAGCCAAACTACCGAATGAAATTCGGCCAAACTACCGAATGGTCAAAAATATTTCATATCTTTGCAAACGTAATATAGTATGTATATGACTAAAAAAGAGAAATATAGACCTCGGATAGCAGACCGGCTTCTTGAGCGTAAGTTGAGAGGGAAAGGTGCAGTACTTCTTGAAGGAGCCAAATGGTGTGGAAAGACAACGACTGCTGAACAGATATGCCAAAGTGTTTTGTATATGTCGGAACCGGGCAAACGAGACCAAAACACGCAGTTGGCACGTATTAATCCGGAGCTTCTTCTTCGAGGGGAAAAGCCACGTCTGATAGATGAATGGCAGGTGACACCTCAATTGTGGGATGCTATCAGGTTTGAGGCGGACCATAGTCCGGAGCTGGGATTGTTCGTACTTACCGGCTCTTGTGTTCCTGCGGATATGAGCGATGTCATTCACAGTGGAACCGGACGGTTTGCCTGGTTGAAAATGAGACCGATGTCGTTATGGGAATCAGGTGAATCCACAGGTGATGTATCGCTATTGAATCTTTTTAATGGCAAACTTGATGTAACAGGAGTATCTAACCTTGATTTAGAGCGAGTGGCATTCATCGCCTGTCGGGGAGGGTGGCCTTTGTCCATAGATATGGATGACGAGATAGCTTTGGACCAAGCCTATGATTATGTATCGGCAGTTGAAAAGCACGATATTCAGCAGGCAGACGGCGTAGACCGCGACCCGGTTCGTGTGCATCGTCTTCTACGCTCTTATTCCCGTCATCAAGGTGCGCAGGTAAATAATTCGGTCATCAGGGCTGATTTGATTGAAAACGAGGGAGAATCGCTTGATGTCGACACGATTGCCTCATACATAAATGCGCTCAAGAGAATCTTCGTGATAGAGGATGTGGAAGCGTGGAATCCTAATCTCCGCTCGAAGACGGCAATTCGTTCATCGGATACGCGCTATTTTACGGATCCGTCCATTGCCACGTCCTCTCTCGGTATCGGTCCGGCGGATTTGATTGCCGACCTCAATACATTTGGGCTGATTTTTGAGACGCTCTGTATGCGCGATCTGAGAGTCTATGCGGAAGCGTTGAACGGGAATGTTTATCATTATCGGGATAAAAACGCGTTAGAGTGTGATGCTGTTATCCATTTACGTGACGGCAGATATGGTCTTGTTGAAATCAAACTGGGTGGTGATGACCTGATTAATCAAGGTGCGTCAATTCTTTTGACACTCGCTGAAAAAATCGATACGACAAAAATGAAGAAGCCGTCATTTCTGATGGTTCTTACGGCAACGGGCAATTATGCCTACTATCGTGAAGACGGAGTCTTGGTCGTTCCCGTTGGCAGTCTGAAAGATTGAATCTCCTCCAGTCTCAGCCATATTTTCATCACTCCAATATACCTTATAACCCTGATAAATCCACTTTGTAATGGGTTGGAGCCGTGTTGTTCTTTTCGAGAAACATAACCATATAGACGGGAGCGTAGGTGATTTTATCAATGACTCGTAAATTGTCATTGTTGAATACCACAGCTTCCGGCAAATCGTATTCAGCACAATCCATAATATTGGACAAGGCACGGTGGATTTCGTAATCTTTGCCTGATTTCACTTCAATGGGCAATACATTGCCATTCAATTCGATAACAAAATCCACTTCTCCCCGTTTCTTGTTGTTGTAATAATAAGGAACAATATCGTGCGCCACCAATTCTTGCGTTACGGCATTCTCGTAGATTGAGCCGAAATTGATATCCTTGTCCCCTCTGATAATCCGCATTTGAATACCCTCGGCATATTGGCTTGCCAGCAGTCCGACATCGCTCTGAAAGAGTTTGAACAGATTGCGTGAGCGGGCGAGCAGAAGCGGGATTTTCGGTTCTTCCACATTGTAGACGGGCAACGCCACTCTGGCATTCGTCAACCACAGAAAACTGTTTTCAATACGTTCAAATTTCGTATGTTCGTTTAATTGTTTCAGGATGAAGCGTTTGTTTTTGGCATTTAGTTCAGGCGGAATGAGACTGAAAATTTCCTCGATGTAGAGTTTGTTGTTCGGGTCGTATTGGGCGATGTCGCGCTTATAGAGACGGATGATATCCTGCTGGACGGACAACACCTCTTGAAGGTTGTTGCTCTCGATATATTTGTTCACGACGGCAGGCATTCCGCCTACGATGAGATAGAGGCGGAACAACTCCATAATTTTTTCGTGAATGAATGCATCGACGGCGGTACGATTTTGCCACGCCTCGCGCAATGAGCCGATGACGGTGTCGTTGATACCCACACAGGAAATGAACTCTTCAAAATCGAGCGGGTACATATCCTTGACTCCCATATATCCCACCGGTTCCGACCGTAGGTCTTTCAATTCTACTCCAAGAAGCGAGCCACTTAGGATATAACGGTACGAACCCTCATCCACCAAGAATTTGATTGCCGTAACGATATCGGGGCATTGTTGTACTTCATCGAAAAAGATTAGCGTTTCCCCTTTGATAAGTGGCACGGAGGTGATTGTTGAAAGACGGAACAGAATGTCAGGACCGCTTTTCGCCCCCTTGAATAACTCCACTGCTTCGGGAGATTCGATAAAATTGATTTCGACAAAACTCTTGAATGTCTTCCCGAACTGACGAATCGAATAGGTCTTGCCGATTTGTCGTGCGCCGGTAATCAGTAACGCATTACGAGTCGTCTCGTAATAATGCTTGATGTAATTGTCTATCTTCCTTTTTAACACGACTTCTATTAATTTGATTATCTGACTTATAACATAAGTATTGCCATTTTTCTATGGCAAAAATAGGTCAATTCTGCCACTTTTCCAAGATAAAAATTGGAGATTTTGCCATTTTTCCAAGGATAATATTTGCAATTCTGCCACTTTTCCAGGATAAAATGGGGTCAATTTTGCCGTTTTTCCAAGATAAAAAAGGGTGATTTTGCCATTTTTCCAAGATTTCGTACTTCTTTCGGCTAAAAATGTCATTCTTTTTAAATGCGGATTGATTTTCTGGTGTCATTAAAAAACACACCCAAATCGGAAATTTAAATGTTGACAGAAACCAAAATCAACCTTTTTGATACCCGTATTTATGTCATCTCATTGTAATTCATATTGAATATTTGATTTTTTTAATAAAAAGAGATTGTGGCTATGTGTTATTCATTAACTTTGCAAATGAATAGGTGGATTTAATCTCTACCAAGACATTTTGAACAAACGAGGCGTTATGCTTATCTTGTAGTCCGGAAACCTGAGAAAT
>CAMWQQ010000167.1 GCA_947176455.1 uncultured Odoribacter sp.
GCAATGGAGAAATCACCGGTACCGCACGCCACATCCAAAAGACATTTTTTCCCGTCTTTCCCGATATGTTTCATCGCCTTTTTCCGCCATCCTTTGTCGATATTCATGGACAACAGATGATTCAGCAAATCGTATCTGGGGGCGATATCGTTAAAAATATCCTGTACTACCTCTTTTTTTGCCATAAGGGGGAAATGAGATGATAAAAAAAAGCTAAGAGCTAAGGAATATGCTTCCTTAACCCTTAGCATCGAAGTCCCAAGCTCTTATAATTCTTCCGGAAGTCTGCCTTCCAGTGCATTCTTCACCACGGCAACCGCATCCTCCAAACCTTCAGCAAATTTTTCAAAATCTTCTTTGTACAAGAAAATCTTATGTTTCTCAAAACTTGAATTACCGTCTTTGTCAAATTTCTTCTTGCTTTCGGTAATGGTCAAGTAATAATCATTGTTCCGGGTTGCCTTCACATCAAAGAAATAAGTTCTTTTACCAGCTTTCACAGCCTTTGAATAAATTTCCTCACGGTCATCATTCATGTCAAATCCCTCATTTTTTCCGTATTCTTCCATCATTTTACAATATTAAAATAGATATATTTGCCGATACCAGCCTTGTTCGCACAAATGTCATTTCACCACCGACCAAGACACATCAGTCAATTTTCACGCTTCAAATGTAGAAAAATCCTAAGAAAGAAACTATTATTTAAGTTTTTTTTTCGCAAAATACTTGCATTTCCTTCATTTTTATCCCTTACATTTGTCTGAACAACAACACACACGAACAAATAACACACTACATTATGCTACTCGTTGTTTTCATCCTCGTATTTATTTTGCTAGGCATTGCCTTGATTGGCCTGGGTATCACCATACTCGTCAAGAAGAACGGCAAGTTCCCCGATACCCACATCGGCAAAAACAAGGCGATGAAAGAACGTGGCATCCATTGCGCCAATACGACCGACCGGCTGGAACGCCAGAATTATAGACCGGTCGACATCCAAAGCATCAGCAAGGATACACCAGATTCTTCTCCTCAATAACCTCAAGCACTTCTCTCAAGTACTTCTCCGCCTCATATTTGGCCATGGGCAAGTTGTGCAACAGGTAATTGCCACAATCCTGCGGTGCGACTCCCGGCACTTCACCCTCAAAATCCCGGATGAAGCGGAAAGTCTCGCGCATCAGTTCCACGATGTCCTTCGATTCCAAATCCCCCTTCATCAAAAAATAGTTTCCAGTGCAACACCCCATCGGTCCCCAAAAAACGATTTGGTCGCCATAACGGGGATGATTTCTCAGATAAGTCGCCGCCAAATGCTCTATGGTATGCAATTCCCCATACCCCAATGCCGGTTCGCGATTGGGTTCCTTCATACGGATATCAAAGGTGGTAATCACCTGCTCCCCCACATAATCCTTGCGGGAAACGTAAATGCCCCTCAATAGACGCAAATGGTCAATAGTAAAGCTCGGTATCTTTTTCATCATCTTCTTATTTTTCCAGTTTATTTTCCACCACGTCCGCAATCACCTGTCTCAATACCTCGAAGGACTTTTCCGGAGCAACGGTCCAGAAATCCCGGTACTGCAACGCATGGTTTTCGGTTCGTCCCGGCGTATCGCTGATGACCCGACAACTCAAAAAGGGAACCCCATACATATGACAAACCTGAGCGATGGCACCGCTTTCCATATCCACCGCCAAGCCTTCAGGGAAATTTCCCTTTATGGCGTCAAGCGCCTGCCGATCCGTGATAAACTGGTCGCCACTGCAAATCAATCCACCGTGCAGGGTCACATCGCTCCGGGCAGACATGGCCGCCTCATACAGTCGCCTGTCGCTCCCGTACCGTGCCGGCATTCCCTGCACCTGTCCCATTTCATTCCCCTCACCGCACCAGACATCGTGATAAACCACCTCTTTACCCACCACAATATCCATCACCTGCAAAGAAGCGTCTATCCCTCCGGCGACACCGGTATTCAGAATGCAGTCCGGAGCAAAACGGGCAATCATCTCCACCGCCCCTGCAGCGGCACACACTTTGCCGATGCCAGACTGCATAATGACCAGCTCCTGACGGTCTCTCCTGCCCTGCAAAAACCGAAATCCGCCAACGGTACACTCTTTTTTCTCTTCAAGCAAAGCCTCCGTCAAACGGAACTCCGCCTCCATCGCAACAATGATTCCTATCATATTTTTTCCACTATAATCGTCGTCAACTGAAAAAAGGATTATGCCTTTTTTCCTCTCCTATGGTGGTCAGAGGCCCATGTCCGGGTATGACTTTCACCTCCTCCGGCAACACGAACAATCTTTCCCGAATGCCTGCAAGCAGTTCCTCCCCGTTTCCTCCGGGAAAATCAGAACGTCCTACGCTTCCGGCAAATAACACGTCTCCGGAAAGCAACAGTTTGTCCCGTTCGCTGTAAAAACAAAGCCCTCCGGGCGAATGTCCCCCCACGGCAATGACCTGCATTTCCGACGCCCCGAAGCGTACAACATCGCCATGCCGGATAGATTCACCGGCTGCCGGTGGCGGAGTCACCCCTTTCAACCCCAACATCGCGGCAAACTCCACGGCATGCTCAAGCAAAAAATCATCCTCCCGGGCAGCACAGGTACTCAATCCATAAACATCCTTCATCCACCGATTTCCGAAAACATGGTCCGGATGCAAATGGGTATTCAACAACAATACGGGCCGAAGATTTTCCGACTGCAGAAATTCCTGCAAACGCACCTCCTCCTCCTTGCTGAAACATCCGCAATCCACCACGGCAGCTTCTCCTGTTTCGTCATACAGAACAATCGTGTTCTCCTGCCACGGATTATTCACAAAAATCTTATAGTCCATATTTTCTGTGTTTTCTTCACCCACTACCACCCCGAATTCCGGACAAAATTATCGCTTTTGTCGGATATGAAAAATAATTGTGGGAAAATTACTACTTTTGCATAAGATAAGTTTCGGCATCATGAAATTCGCATATATTCTATTGCTCATCCTGCTCCCTTTGTTCGTACAAGCGCAAAAAAGCGACTCGCAACTGGCGTACACGTACTATCAAAACAAGGAGTACGACAAGGCGGGACAATTGTTTCTCCAACTGTACGAACGGACTCGCTCGTCCAACTACCTGGACTATTACATCATCTGCCTGATAAACGGCAAGCAGTATGACAAGGCGGAAACGGCACTGAAGAAATACCTGAAAACGGACGACAGGAACAAAGAGTTCTTGGTGAACTTAGGGTATGTCTATGAACAACAGGGCAAGACCAAGAAATCGGAAGAATATTACGAAAAAGCCGTTCAAAGACTGATACCCTCCACCAGCGACGTCAATAGTCTGGCGAACAAATTCCGGAACATCCGGGAATACGGCTGGGCAGTCAAAGCCTATTTGCAGGGGCAGAAAATACTCAAACAGCCCAACGCCTTTTTACGGGAATTAGGCGAAAACTATATGCTGGAGAGAGATTACGAAAAAATGCTCGACCTCTTTGTCCAAACCCTGCAACAAAAACCCGGTGACATAAACAACGTCACCTCTCAACTCAGTTTCGCCCGGTCGTATGACCTGGTCAACAACGTCGACAACCTGATTGAAAAAAAGCTGGAGGAGATTTTCAAGCAAGACGACTACAATCCGATTTTCGACGAACTGGCAGTATGGTACGCCACTCAAAAAAAGGATTATGCACAAGCCCTTCGGCACGCCACCCTGCTGAACCAGAAAATGACGGACAAGGAAAACATATTCATCAATATCGCCCGGAACGCCAGCGGCACGGGCGACTATTCCATTGCCGCCGATGCCTACCGCAAAGTGCTGGAGAAAGGCAAAGAGAACAACAACTATTACCTCACCGCCCGGAAAGAGATTCTCGAATGCGAGTATGAACAAGCGCAAAAAACGGCAGCCGGACCGGAATCATACCGGCAAATTGCTTCAGGTTGCGAACAATTCCTGCAAGAATACGGCTATGTGCTGGACAATGTGGACATCGGACTCCTGCTTTCCGACATCTACGCCTACCGACTGAACTTGCCAGATTCCGCCAACAGCGTCCTGGAAAAAAGTACCTCCATACGCCGGCTGTCCTCCAACAAGCTCAGCATGATCAAATCCAAAAGGGCGGACCTGCTCACGTTTACCGACAACCTCTGGGAAGCGACCATTTTGTACACCCAAATAGAGAAAGCCAACCCCAACAACGACATCGGCTATGAAGCCAAGTTGAAAAAAGCCTGGCTGGCTTATTACGCCGGCGACCTGCTTTGGGCAAAAGCCCAGTTCGACGTGTTGAAAGGCTCCACGACCAAGCTGATTTCCAACGATGCCATCAAGATGGCGCACTTCATCAATATGAATTACGATGAAGACGATAACCAGGACCTAGAGAAACTGGCAAAGACGGAATACCTGATTTACAAGCAACAGATACCGGAAGCCCTCCCCGTTTTGGACAGCCTGATGACTTGTGAACAACCGGGAATTGCCGATTATGCGACACTCCTGAAAGCCAAAATACAGATGCAACAGCATCAGCCGGAAAGCGTCGCAGAACTTTTGGAAAAACTAAAAAACGAATCGCAACAGACCTATATTCGCGCCGAAGCCATTTATCAACTGGCAAACCTGAAAAAACAACAGCAGGAGTTCGACCGCGCCAAGGAATTGTATAAAATCCTCGTATCCGAATATTCGGGAAGCGTTTA
>CAMWQQ010000168.1 GCA_947176455.1 uncultured Odoribacter sp.
CCCCAAGACCTATTACGCTTACGATGAATTTTGCGGAAAATTGGAAATAGATTTAAACCGGGCGGCAGCTCTGCTGAAAGAACACGATATCATTTGCGAGGAAGGAAGCTGGACAACTTGGGGATTGACGAATGCGATGGATGATAAATTGCTGACGAATCGCGACTTGCATTTCAATTATTTTGCGGTAAAAGCTTTACAGGCGCGCTATTATCTGTACATAGGCAAAAAGACGGAAGCCTATGCCGCTGCAAAAGAAATCATAGCACATGAGGAAGCGGGCAAACTGGCAGATAATTCGGATTATACAAAAGGATTTTATACAAAACCGAGTGAAGCACTCTTCCACCTGAACCGTAGCGACTGGAATAATACGAAAAACCGGGAAGCCTTCGGAACGCCTGACGACCGCGCGGATGCGCCCATTTACATTGCACCTGCCCGATTGACAGAACTATACCCTTCTTTATCGGATAATCGTCGTAGTAATAATTTTTCCAATAAAGTGAATAATGGTAATATGCAGGAACCGGTTTTACGGAAATATTATCAAAATACTCTCTTGATTGGGACAACGCCTTCCAATAACGATTTGATACATAATATTCAAGTAATTCCTGTGTTGCGCACCAGTGAAGTGTATCTGGTGGCGATGGAAACCGGCGATGATTTAGGTGAAATCAATCAATTGTATTACGAATATATGACTCACCGGGGTGTTTTGGTAGACGAACAGGCTTTCGGTTCTTTGGAGGCTGCCCGGCAAGAGGTGATAGACGAATACCGGCGGGAGTTCTATGGCGAGGGACAGATGTTCTTTGTCTACAAACGTACCGGTGCCGTCACGATGAAATGGAGTGAGGGAAATGTCGGCGAAAACCAGTACGTCGTTCCGATTCCATTGACTGAATATAGTGCTAATTAATAATGACGATGTTATGAAAAACGTGATATATTTACTTGTTTTGTGCAGTGCACTCCTGACCGGTTGCAAGCAGGAATTCCCTTTTTATTCCGAGGAGGCGATGCCTTATCTGAACTTCGTGTATGCCAAAGATTATTATGGAAATGTGACGGATTCCGTCGTGAATTATTCCTTTGTTTATTCGGACGAAACGGTGGTGAGGGATACGCTTTGGCTGGAAGTGAAACACATTGGTCACATCCCGACAACCGACCTGCATTTTAGCATTAAGCAGGTGGAGGAAACCGAGGGAGAACAGGCGGTTCCGGGGGTTCATTATGTTGCTTTCGATGACCCGGGGATAGCAACTTGGTGCGTGATGCCGGCAGGCGAAATTACGGCGAAAGTACCCTTGGTATTGTTGCGGGACGCTTCTTTGCAGACGCAGGAAATTCGTTTGCGGCTTACGATTGCCGATGGCGGTGACTATTTGGCAGGGGTCGACGGACAACTCCAGAAATTGTTTGTATTGTCGGATCAATTGGTTCGCCCTGCAGCGTGGGAAAGAAATATTGAAGCCATGCTGTTCGGCTCTTATAGTAAAAAGAAACACGAATTCTTGATTCGGACGATTGAAAATGAACGGGTGGACGATGAATATTTTGAGAAATTACTGGCTGGTCAGGATTTGATTTATTGGGCTTATTTGAACAAATGGATTAAAATCAAATTGGCAGAATACAATGCGGATCCGAACAATACCGATACTCCTTTGCGTGATGAGTATGGCAACGTGATTGATTTTAATACAATGTTATAATTAAATAGGATGACGATGAACAAATACATGATATGTCTCCTCCTGCCCTTGTTGGTATGGGGATGTTTTAAAGACGATGGAAATTATGATTATGCCGACGGCATTGAAATAGATGTGCAAGGTATTGAAGAGAAATATAATTTGATTGCTTTTCAGGACAAATTGGAAATCACACCGACCGTTCATGCTGTTCGACCGGAAGACCGTTGCGAATACTTGTGGTTGATTTATCCTAAAAACAATCTTTATAAAAGTGCAATTGATACGATTAGCCGGGAGAAGGATTTGGATTGGTCGGTAAATGTGAAACCGGGAGATTATATCGTTGAATTCATTGCTACGGATTGTGACCGATTGAATTTTTTCAAACGCTGTACGACACAACTGACCGCTTCTACAACCTATACGGAAGGGTTTTATATCTTGAAGGAGACGGCAGACGGAAACACGGAGTTAGACCTTTATTCACCAAATAGGGATATTGCTCTAAGCAATTTATTGACAAATGTACATGGAAAGGCTTTTACGGGTCGACCGGATAATTTGGGATTATTCTTTTGTTTTAACTTTATTAACGAAGAGAATGGAGAGCAGGAGATGGTACAGACGCTGAATGTCATTACGGAAGATAATGCCTATATTTTACGGACGACGGATTTGGCGACAATCCGGGATTATTCGTCTATGTTCTACGAAAAACTGGATGACAAGCCTTATGCATTGCGTAATAGCTCTATATCTGCGATGTCTACGTTGGGGGAAGTATATCTTTCTTCTCGTGGAGCTTCTTTCTCGATGGGCAATCGTTTTGGTTGGCCGGCAAGCATTGCCGATTATCCGGAAATGGGCGGGAGTCCGTTCGGCTTTTTTGAATCCTACGCAGCTCTATTCGGTGTGGGAATATTTCAATATTTTGATTCTAATACCGGAACTTTTTGCTCCCTTAATTCCATGCTTGGAGCGTTTGACCTGACACCTTTTCCGGAAGGGCGTAATATTCCGCATAGCTTGATTCATTACGGTCCGGCAGGAATGGATGGGCAATCCGGTACGCTAAGGCATTATGCTCTTTTTCAGGATAAAGACAATGCCTCCAAACATTATCTTTATAAGTTTCTCTATAATTCTAGGGCAGGTAATCGCGCAGAAATTTTGGAACTTCCGGAAGCTTCATTGTTCAACCGGGCAGATAGAATTGTATTGAGCAAAAGCGTAGACAATTTCTACTATTTTGTCACGGATAATCGTTTATACCGCTATTGGGTAGATCAAGACTTGGAAGAAGAATTGAACCTGACGGGTGTACCTGCCACGGAACAAATCGTATTGCTGAAAGAAAGATATTATTATGAAACAATGGGTGCTCCGGCAGCATTTAACTATTTGGTCGTAGGAACTTACGACGGAGAAGACTACCATCTTTACTTTTACAATACGGTTGGCGGTGCACCGGCAGGAGCTCCGGTAAAAATGACATCGGGGAAAGGCAAACCGGTGGATGTGCAATATATGACCCCGTCCTTTGCTAATTTAAGAGGTTATAATAGTCGTGCTATGACAGAGCAGTATAATGAATATTAATATTTAAGATGATGAATGTACAAATGAAAAAAATCATGGGATTTGCAGCCTTGTTGCTGCTGGTTGTTGTCGGCGGATGCCAATCAGACGACCCGACACATTTTGTATTGAAAGGGACATTGCGCCCGGACGACGGAATAGAACAGGTGTATCTAAGCTACGAGAAAGACGGGAAACGGATATGTGACACGGCAACCGTGTCTGGTGGTCGCTTCCGTTTTGAGGGACATATCGACGGTGCGGTTTCTGCTCGTTTGTCGAATGCCAAACGGCAGGGTATGGAACTTTATCTTGCTCCAGCCAGAATGGAATTTTCCGGTAGTTTGGCAACTCCTGAAAATTTTACGTTGACTAATTCGCCCATGAACGACGAATACATGGAATATATGAAAAAAATCATGCCCTTGTACAAACAGGCAGAGGCTTTGCAACAGGCAACACGACAAGGAAACGGCGCTGATGTACAAGGGCAGTTTGAGTTGCTGAAACAGGAAGCTAGCAAGATAGACCATGAAGTAATGTCATCCCCCACTTCCCGTTACGGGATTGTCCTGCTGGACCGGAATCTGGCAAGTCTTTCTATTAAAGAAATCAAGGCATATTTTGATGCTTACAGCGAGGAGGTACAGAATAGTTCTGCCGGGAAAAAAGTGGCAACTTACCTCCAACGGGCCGCAAAACTGCAACCGGGACAACCCGCTCCGCAACTGGAAGGGACGGACATCAACGGCAAACACTTTCAGTTAAGCGATTTGAAAGGCAAATACGTCATTTTGGATTTTTGGGCATCCTGGTGCAGACCCTGTCGCGCCAGCAATCCTCACCTGATTGAATTGTGGAATAAATACCACAAAAAAGGATTGGAAATTGTTTGCGTGGCCAGTGATGACAGCAATGAAGGCGCATGGCGTGCTGCCGTTGAGAAAGACGGTATCGGCATGTTCCATCACCTGTTGTGTGGCCTAAAACAGAATGCTGACGGTTCGTATGATTTTTCTGCTGATAAAGGAAAGATATACAACGTCCATTATCTGCCTACCAAGTATCTTATCGATGCCGAGGGCAAGATTGTCGGCAAACTGGATACCGATGAAATAACAGCGAAATTAGCAAAGGTGTTCGGAAAATAACATCCGTCGTTTACCATTTTCAATGCCGGGCAGTTGGAGACTCAAAACACTGCTCGGCATTATTATTAAAATTTGTCTTATGAGACAAAATAAAAATGATGTATAACACCCTCTTGCGTAGACTCTTGCCGGGCTCTCCGATTTTCAAGTTGAGACAACAGTTGTCTGGAGGGACGCGGTGTTCACGGGAGTTGCCTTTTTATCCTTTTTCCCCTCTAATTTCCTCTTCGGAAAGTCCGGTTGCCTGGCAAATCGTTTCAATCGGCAATCCCATTTCCTGCATTTTCA